>JASGMP010000073.1 GCA_030156395.1 Fidelibacterota bacterium | reverse complement strand
GATGGCAGGATTCAAGCCGTATCATGCCAGACACCCAATGGGCTTCGGCGATTTGAGGCATCAGCCGTTCTGATTGCCACAGGAGGTGCCAGTTACCCTTCCACCGGTTCCACTGGAGATGGTTACACGCTGGCTCTTCAGGACGGCCATACCATTATCTCTCCTGCCCCCTGTCTGGTCCCACTAGTTACGGAGCAGGGAGATCGCTATGGACTTCAGGGACTTAGTATAAAAAATGCCCTGGTTACGGTTTATACGGAGGGAAAAAAGACCGCATCGATGTTTGGGGAGTTTCTTTTTACCCATTTTGGCTTGTCTGGTCCGGTGATTTTAACCCTCAGCCGGGAAATTGTCCTGTCCCTTTGTCACCAACAGCGTATCTTACTGGAAATTGATTTTAAACCAGCACTGGATGAACAAACCCTGGATAGACGCCTTATCCGGGAATTTACCACGCACGGTAACAAAAAACTCAAAAATGTCTTTCGGTTTTTGATGCCGGAGGCTTTGGGACCGGTATGTCTGAGTCAAACTGGTGTATCCGGGGATATTCCCTGTAGCGAGGTTCGGGCGGAGGACCGAAAAAAAATCCTTCATTGGATGAAGCATTTTACGGTGAAAATCAGTGGATACCGATCTTTTGAAGAAGCCATTGTCACCCAGGGAGGCGTCCATCTGAAAGAAATTGAACCGGCAACACTCCGGTCAAAATATATCCCAAACCTCTATTTTGCCGGTGAAGTCCTGGACCTGGCGGCCGATACAGGCGGTTATAACCTTCAGGCTGCATTTTCAACAGGCTGGTGTGCCGCAGAAGGAATAATCCAATATTTAACTCAAATATGAACAACTAATGTTACCTTTTTATCCTCTTTTACTTTTAAATTGTTATGGTTATTGTAAATTCACATAAGGTGTATCATGAAGAAAATATTCATCTTATTCATTTTTCAAGCGGCCCTTTGGGCAAATCCCCCCATATACATTGCATTTCACTGGCATATGCATCAGCCAATATACTGGCCTTATGAAAGTATAGTAGAAACCGATCAACATCAACGTTATGACTATTCTGTGACAGACATACATAACCAACGGACAGGTCCATATACCGCCTGGCCTATGGATGCCATTCAAAAAGCCATTGATGCAAGCATGTCTCATGCCGGTGCACAAATCAGTTTTTCTGGTTCATTGATTGAAAATCTGAATGCACTAGAAAGCGCCGGGAACAGCAATTTTGCAGGATGGAAAACACGTTGGAATAATTTTTCTTTAAAAACCACCTCTTTAGGACATCAACGTCTTGATTTTACAGCCTTTGGATATCACCATCCCCTGATGGGACTTATTCCCACAAAGGATATCATCCACCAGATAACGGCGCACCGTGAAACAATACAGGCTGAACTGGGATTTCCTGCATCCAAAGGTATTTTTCCACCTGAAAACGCTTTTCGTAAAGAGATGATTCCGGCTCTAGTTGAAACCGGGATTGAATGGGTTCTAGTGGATAACATTCATTTTGAAAGAGCTTGCAAACATTATCCCTATAATACAGGTGGAAATTTATACGAACCCAATCCGGCATACCAATTGAATCCAGATCCGGGAGACTGGATTTCATTAAACAATATCTGGGCACCTACTCAGGTTTCGGCTCAATGGTCTCGGCAACCCCATTATGTACAATATATTGACCCTGAATCCGGTGAAATCTTTAAAATGATTGCTGTACCTGCAGACCGCTACCTGGGAAATGAAGACGGCCGAGGTGGATTTGGAGCATTGGATTATGAGAACGTTATGTCCCAGCTGGAAAGCCATAACACAGATCCGGATCATCCGATACTCATCGTACTGGCTCATGACGGAGATAATTACGGTGGAGGTACAGACAGTTATTACCATAGCAATTTTCAGAATTTCATCGATTGGCTTGGTCAGAATAGTGAGCGATTTCAGTTTACAACCATTCAGGATTATTTGGACATGTTTCCACCGGATCCAGAGGATATAATAGAAGTAGAAAACGGAAGCTGGAGTGGTGCTGATAACGGTGATCCTGAATTCAAAAAATGGCTGGGGGATCCCTATAACGGATACAGTCCGGACCAAAACAGCTGGGCAGTTGTCACAGCGGGACAAAATGCTGTATATACAGCTGAAGCCGCTAATCCCGGCTCTGATGCGGTACAAACGGCATGGAAGTATTTAATGAACGCCCAAACAAGCTGTTACTGGTATTGGGATGGTAGTCAGGAAGGTCGCTGGGATGCACATCCAACACGGGCTGTCAATCAGGCATATCAAAGCATTATATCCCTCATCCCTTCACAAGAAAATACAGCCCCCACCCTTTTTCATCCCCAAAGGGAACCTTTCAACCCAGGAGGGACGGAATGGGCCATCCCCCAATCGAACAGGGATACAATCTGGACTTTTGTGTATGATGTCAGTGGACTCCGGCATGAAGAGAATCAGGACTATGTTCTTCTGAAATACCGCTATGATCTTGATGGAATCAACAACCCGGAAACGGATCATAATGAACGGTATTCAGGTGGTATGGATGTACATGAATGGCAAACGATGGTTATGGATCCTGTAACCCGGATTTCACTAACGGATCCTCTCCCTCTGGTGAAAGCCACCCTTTATCGGGCCTTATTGCCGGATACACTCAATGCTCTGGTGGATTATTATGTAGAAGCTGAAGATATTCACGGAAACAAAGCCAAAAGTATTATTCAGCACGTATGGATTGGTTCTCATCAAGGATTTCCCTCCGGTGATCGAAACAATTTGACCTGGATTCCGGCTGAACCGACTGCAGAGGACACAATTACCATCATTCATTTAAGTTCAAAGCCGGGACCTGTTTTACATTGGGGTGTAAACGGCTGGCAAACACCCCCAGCCATTTTGTGTCCGGATGGAACACAAAGTACAAGCAGTTCTGCTGTAGAAACACCTTTTCTTGAAACATCCGTTTCTGACTCCTTTATCATCAGGCTTGGACCTTTCAACAAAGCAGAAGGACAGTTCACATCTCTGGACTTCGTCATTCGCTATGCTGATAATACATGGAACAACAATAACGGGGATGATTTTCATATCAGTATTGATGACACAGGTTCCGTGAATGACAACTTTTTAATTGATGGGTATGCGGAAGAAACCCTGAATCCCATCTACAATGAAAACGGGGTTATTTTATATGTAAACCTCAACCCGGAAAAAATTTATATTGGGACCAGCGGCGCTCCTGAAATCGGCAAGGATGTGTTTGTTTTTCTTGCCCGGCCAGTTTCATTAATGGTAAATATGCCCTGGGGCAAAGCAGGGACTTCCATGGAGTGGCTTACTTTTCTGGCACAGGAGAGTACCAATGGCTGGAACGGATGGACTGACGGGGGAAGTGCTCCTCAGAGTGCTTACATGGATATTCTTGAAGGCTCAGTAAATACCACGGATTTTTTATCGAATGATACTGATACTTTATTATTAGCTCTGGCTCATTTCGAAACGGCTAATAATGGACTTCTGACATTTCAATATCCGATTGGCAATGGCAATATCGATCTTGATCCGGCAGAATGGTACCCGATTGTAGGTCAGGAAACCCCTTCTTCAACACTTGATAACATCGCTATTTCTTTTGATTTATCAGGGGCTTACCCTAATCCATTCAATCCTGTAACCACACTTTTACTCTCAACACCACCTATACACCAAGCACAACTTCTTATCTATAATCTGAAGGGGCAACACATACAGACTTTACTGGATGGTACTTCTTTGTCAGGAGGAAATCACATGGTTACCTGGGATGCTTCATCCTATCCATCCGGACTTTATTTTGCCATCTTCAGAGATTTGGAATCAGGCAAATTATCTATTAAAAAGCTAACACTGATCAAATAATCAGGGAGCTAATGTGAGCCTGTAAAGGGCATTTGTCACGGCTTCGGTTATATAGAGGTATTTTTTATCCGGACTGATTACACAATTTGTGACCTGTTTCCCCGGTAATTTCAGACTATCAGTGACCGTTTTCGTTTCGATATCGATACAGTATATTTTTCCACCGCCAAAATGGGCCACCAGAAGTGTATTTTCATCATAAAATTCGATACCGTCCGGATCACCGTCAGGAAGTTCAATTAAAACTTCACGTTCTTCCGGATTATCCAACGGCAAAACTGTAATCCGGTTTAAAGCAGATTCACATACATAGAGTTTTTTCCCTCCAGATTCCACGGCAATTCCATTGGGAAATGCGAGGCCGCCTGTTAACAATTGAATCTCCTCTGTTTCAGGATTCAGGAAATAAATTCGGCCGTCCCAAACAGTCTTTGAATAGGATTTTGGGTCCGTGAAATATATCAGGCCGTTATGGAGTGTCATATCGTTTGGACGTGAAAAACGTTCACCATTATAATCCAAAACCTTGAGAATCGTACCGGACGCATCAAGTTTCAGGATGCGTCCCTGATTGAATTCACAAACCCATAGATATCCAGGTGGTGTCCAACAAAGACCGTTGGGTTTGAAATTTTTGTCAGACAAGTCAGCAAAAGTATCCAAACGTCCATCTTTGCTCCACTTTCCGATCCACATACCATAGCAGTTGGAAAAAAGCAGGTCGTCCCCGGCAAAAACAGGTCCCTCCGGAAAATTTAATCCTTCCGCTACTTTTACCACATCCTCAGAAAATTGAAAATCCTGTTTAGAACAGGCTGTTATCAGAAGCGGAAGGAAAAAAAGGAGATATATTTTATGAATTATCATCATCTTCTCCATCAAAACTCCCATCTTCCAAAGATTGTAGATGTTCCAGATAATTGGTATCGACCAACACTTCCCGTGCTTTTGAACCGGTAAAGGGGCCGACAATACCTTCCCGTTCCAGTTCATCAATGAGTCGTGCCGCCCGGCTGTATCCGACACGTAAACGGCGTTGTATTAGGGATATTGACCCCTGTTGATGCATCACAACCAGTTTTAGTGCTTCTTCAAACAGGGGATCCCGTTCTGTTGAAAGTTCAAAATCATCACTTTCTTCCTCTTCTTCTTCCTCTTTCGCGGAAGGCAGGATAAAATCATCGCCGGATCCAGGTTGTTCATTGATATGATCCATGACCCGTTCAATTTCTTCCAGAGTAATAAAGGCATTATGTATACGAATGGGTTCAGAGCGTCCCGGAGAGAGAAAAAGCATATCTCCTTTCCCCAGGAGTTTTTCAGCGCCTCCCGTATCCAAGATGGTCCGGCTGTCGATTTTTGTTGGAACCTGGAAGCCGATACGGGCTGGAAAATTGGAACGGATCACGCCGGTAATCACATCCACACTAGGACGCTGAGTTGCAATCACAAGGTGAATCCCTACAGCACGGGCCATTTGGGCAAGGCGTGCAATCGGTTCTTCTATCTCTTTTCCGGCGGTCAGCATTAAATCTGCCAGTTCATCAATGACAATCAGAAGATATGGCAAATGTTCTCCCTCAACCAGGCCATCAACCACTTTTTTGTTATATTCATCAATATTCCGGACCGTGGCATTTGCCAGAACCGTGTAGCGCCGTTCCATTTCTACCTCGGCACTGCGGAGGGCTAAAACCGCATTTTGAGGCCGTGTAATCACATGTTCTCCAATATCATCGTTGGTAATGAGATGATATTCTTTCAAAGCTTTATATACCGACAGTTCCAGTTTCTTGGGGTCAATCAGAATAAATTTGACTTCAGATGGTTTAGCCCGGTACAGTATGGACATGAGTAATGTGTTGATACAGACGGATTTACCCGAGCCAGTGGTTCCGGCAATCAGAAGATGAGGCATTTTGGCCAAATTAAACACAAAGGGTTCGCCATTGGCCGTCTTCCCTAGGGCAATCACCAGCTTATCATCTGCCATGGTAAACCGTTCAGAATTAACAATGGATTTAAAGTAAACAATTTCCGGCTTCCGGTTTGGAATTTCAACACCCACTACCTTCTTTCCTGGAATGGGGGCAATAATCCGAATTCGTTTGGCAGCCATTACACGGGCAATGTCATCAGCCAGGGATGAAATTTTACTTACCCGCACCCCGGTAGCCGGTTCCACCTCATATAGGGTAACAACCGGCCCGGGAACAACTTTCACCACTTTTCCCGTTACACCGAAATCAGCCAGTGTTTTTGTAAGTATGTCAGCATTTTCCTGAAGTTCGTTGGGATCTATCTCATACCCCGGCGGTGGATCATTCAGCAAATCCACGCTGGGGAAATGATATTCTCTCTTTTTCCCCTCTTCGACAAAATCATCATAATCAATGCTGTCATCTGTTCGCTTTTCGCTGACTTCAAAATCGTATGAGCTTTGATCGTCAATGTTTTTTTTACCTTCTTCTTCACCCTTTTCAAGCTCTTTCTTCTGAGGAAGCACATTCGATACCTTGTCTTCCTGTATCACTGGTTTTTGATCCCCAACCGATTCCGATTCTTCCGGCGAGATCGTATCTTTGCTTTTTTTCCCCTTTTTTACTTTCTTTCTTTCATCTTTTCCCTTCACTTGAGCTTCGGCATTTTTTTTTCTTAATTTTCGTTCTTGACGTGTTGCTTTCCAGGTGTGATAGATTTTCAAACCGCGTTTCCAAAGACGGTTGAGAGGCTGATACATGCTCCACCTGAAATAGAGACTCACCAACACAATAATGGCCACAACCAAGATAAGTATAGAAGGAATCAATCCCATCCAATCCATTAAAAAAATACTGAGAGATCCTCCGACAAAACCACTGATATTGAAATCAGGTGTTACAATTGGTACATGCCGATTCATAATCGTGGTGGTCAGTATCGCCGTTAAAAGAATGAAACAAAACCAGTACAGGGTAAATCGCCATGTTTTATGGTAATCCTTATCGGCAAAAAAGGTCCAACCCCACACAAAGAGAAGGAGGACAAGTCCCCATGAAAAATATCCCAAGCCGTATTTAATCAAAACATGTGAAATAAAGACTCCGGCAATGCCCATGGCATTTTCGATAAGAAAAAAGCGGGACATCGATAAAACATCAGAGGGCGAATATGTGGCCAGACTTATGCCGATAAGAATGGCCGTAATCATGAAGAGAACGCCGACAACTTCCCGCTTTAGTTTTTCTTTCATAGAGCTCAATAGGGTTTTGAATCCACGAAGGGAGTTTTCACAATTTTTGCCGGAATTTTTTTGTTCCGGATGCCAATTTCAAGGAAAGTACCGGTTTTCGCACAATCCCTTCTGACATAAGCAAGTCCGATAGGCTGGTTCAGACTGGGAGATTGTGTTCCGCTGGTTACGCGCCCTACCTCTTTACCTTCATAATAGACAGGATAGCCATGACGTGGAATTCCTCTTTCCAAAAGGGTAAAGCCAACCAATTTCCGTGCTGGTTTGGTTTCCTTGATTTTCATCAAGGCCTGTTTACCAATAAAATCCTCTTTTTCCAGCTTGGTGATCCATCCCAGGCCAGCCTCCAGAGGATTGGTTGTTTCATCTATATCATTCCCATAAAGACAATATTTCATCTCAAGACGCAGGGTATCGCGGGCTCCTAGCCCGGCAGGCTTCAAACCATAAGGCTTCCCGGCATCAAACAATGCATCCCAAAGCTTTTCCCCTTCTTCAGGTTTGTGATAAAATTCAAAACCTGGTTCACCTGTATAACCCGTCCGTGAAACAATCATGGGGATCCCGGCCACAGATCCTTTCAGGAAATGATAAAAACCAACGGATTCGGGATCAAAATCAACCAATTTTTTGAGGATTTTTATGCTCTGGGGCCCTTGAAGTGCCAGTAAGGCATAGTCATCTGAAGCATTTTTCACAGAGACTATTCCTTTGAGGTTTTTCTTTACCCAATCAAAATCCTTTTGAATGTTGCCGGCATTCACAACCATCATATACTTATTTTTTTCAAATCGGTAAATAATGAGATCATCCACAATACCACCATCAGGATAGCACATCGCTGAATACTGAGCCTGAGAATCTTTTAAGGATGAAACATCATTCAGGGTGAGATAATTGAGAAAGGATTCAGCATCCTCCCCTTCCACGAGAAATTCACCCATGTGTGACACATCGAAAAGTCCAGCCTTATGGCGGACCACAAGATGTTCTTCTTTGATGGATGAATACATAACCGGCATGTAAAATCCGGCAAATTCTACAATTTTAGCTCCCAGGGAGTTGTGTTTGTCATAAAATGGTGTTTTTTTTAAAGCATTATTCATGAGAAGATCCTTTATGAATGAGGGAATCGATTCCTTTTCGGATGCGCCGGATCCCTTCAGCAAACGTATCAGGGTGTCCACCGTAGCTCAGTCGCATATACCCTTTGGAATAATCACCAAAAGCTTTTCCCGGGACAGTTAAGATATCAAAATGATCTTTCAGATAGAAAGCAAAATCCACCTCGTCCATCACCTTCAGTACCGGTTCAGGAATTTTAAACAATACATAAAAAGAACCGAGGGTTGGAACATATTCAAGTTTATTCTCTTTCAGGGCTTCCGTGATGATCTTTCTGTTTAGAATGACCCTGTTCCGGTTATTTTCCAGCCATTTCTGATAATCGAAGTCGGGAAAACGACTGATCATCAACTGGGAGATAGTGGGGGCAATGGCAACCATGGCCTGATGGGCGGCAAAGATTTGATTTAATACGGAATGGCGCGTAAATATCCAACCCAGGCGCAACCCCGGTAATCCAAAACACTTTGTCAGAGAACTGACGATAAGGGTCCTCTCTCCTACAGTTTCCCAATTATGACAAACCGGTTTTTCCACATTACCGAAAAAACGGTATACTTCATCCACCAGGAGAAAAGCATCGAACTCATCACAAACCGCTTCAACCTGGCGAATATCCTCTTCTGTCATCATGAGTCCCGAAGGATTGGCCGGAGTGTTAAGAATCACCAAAGCTGTGTCTTTGCTAATATGTTCACGAATACTCTCGGCGACGCTCCCTTTGCAAAAGGGTGGAATTGGATAGGTTTTCAGATCCATCTCCATCATTTTACTGATTGTAGGATAAGTGAGAAAATATGGGGAAGGTATGAGCAGTTCGTTTTTTTTCCCTGCCCAATAGAGTTTGGCTCCGCCGATACCGGCACTAAGTCCTTCTTCTGCACCACACACAATACATACGTTCTCAAAATTTCCGGGATATTCATTAATGGTCACAACTGCTTTTCTGGCTTCGTCTGTTCCGGCAGTGGGTGAATAGGCAAAATTATTGAGCACTTCCCTGCTGATAAGGGAATGAAACCACTCCGGCATATCAAAAACAGGTTCACCCA
>JASGMP010000001.1 GCA_030156395.1 Fidelibacterota bacterium | reverse complement strand
TTTTGAATATCAGCGGGGATTTGGGTTGATTCAGGATGAATACGCGGCCATGGGACGTCCCTATGTGACCATTGAAGAGCAAATCCGGGAAGATGTACAAATGGATATCAGCCTTATCATTGATGAAGATACGGTGTATTCTGTGGATAAAATTGAAATCACCGGTAATACATCAGTCCAGGAAAAAACCATCCGGAAGGAAATCCTGGTGGAACCAGGGGATATCTTCGATCTGGAAGATATTCATAAAAGTCGCCTGCATATTTTTGAACTGGGGACCTTTAACAGTGTAAACATCATTCCGGTAAACCGAAATCCAGACAGCCTGACAGTGGGGTTGCGCATTCGCGTGTCCGAAGCCCTGCCACGGCGCTGGGATGCAAATATCGGGGTCCGGCAGGGACGGATTGCCGAGTTGAACCAGACCTATCTCTATACACAGGTGGATTGGTTGCATAAAAATCTTTTTCACCGGGCCAGACGATTTCAGGCAAAAGGGAATTTTGGCGTTGTGTTGGATCAGGAAACTTTTTTCAGAAAAAGTATCCCCTCCTATGGTGTAGATCTATCCTATACACGTCCCCGGATTTTATCCATGCGTTTTCCCACAACCTTTAAAGTGTATTACAACAAGGACGTTTATTCTCCCTTTACCCAAAATATTGTTGAAAATGATGAGCTCATCACTGCCGGTGTGGAAGTCTCATCGTTGTGGAAGCTGGAGCGAAAACTTAATACCATCGCCAGTTTTTCTCTTCGGAGTGTTGAAAGTATCCTCTCAGAAGAAAAAAGTGAAATTCAGCGCCGTTTGAACTGGCAGATCCGTTTTGACAACAGGGACAATTTTCTGTTTCCACGAAAGGGATGGAATATTGGCGGGGATTTTCAATGGGTCAAGGGTATTTCCGGAAGCCCAACAAATTACACCCAGTGGGATATATCTGTCAGCAGATATCTACCTGTTTTTGAAGGGCTTGTGTTAGCTGCCCGGGTGGAAACGGGATTTATTGATAATCAGGCGGACAGGCCACCTTTGATTGTGATGTATCGGATGGGAACAGAAACCACGGTAAGAGGATGGTCCCAGTCCATCGGCCGGGAATTTAAAACACCGGATGGACTGATTATCTATACCGATTATGCCAAAGCACTGGCAAATGTGGAATTGAGAATCAACCTTCCCTGGAACTTTGGCTTGGAATTCTTTGCGGATGCGGGACATCTGCATGAAACATATCGTGGTGTGTGGAATTGGGACCAATTCTATGTAAGTGTGGGTCCTGGGATCACTTATTCCACTTTTATCGGCCCTGTTCGCCTTGAATTTCCCTTTGTCTTGGCAGATCCCCAAGGTCGGTTCCAGCGGTGGGATCAACCGGAAAAACACTTTATTATCGCCCTTTTATTTGCTTTTTGATTTCGTTAATATTCGGAACAATTCACAGGCTTCAAACTATAAAACGGTGATGTTCAAAGGACTAATACGAGCGAGAGGAAAATTATGAGAAAAGCACTTCCCGTCATACTGACACTATTACTTTTAATTGCAGCCTCCTGTGACAGGCGCAAGCCCGATCAATTGCTTGAAGATGCAGAAGTCAATCTGACACAGGAAAAGTATGATGAGGCCATACAAGACCTGGAAGGATTGCTCAAAAAGTATCCGGATCATGAAAAAGCAGCAGAAAGTGCCTACCGGATAGCGGAAATTCACATGAATAAGCGTCAGAAAATCGATGATGCAATTAATGCTTTTATATATACGGCTGATGAATATCCGGATACGGAATTTGGTCCAAAGGCCCGTTTTATGGCCGGATTTCTTCTTGCCAATAATACAGACCGCCTGGATGAAGCTAAAAAGGTCTACGAGGATTTTCTGAACGTCTATCCGGATCATGAGTTAAGTATGGCAGTAACCTTTGAAATTGAAAATTTGGGTAAACCGTTGGATAACATTCCTCAGCTAAAGCCCATTCTCAACGAAAAAGAAGCTCCTCAAAGAGCCCAAAATCCGGACAGGAAGTAAACCATGGATTTCGATATTCAGGTCTTGAACAAGCAGATCCAGAAAGAGAGTGCATTTGTCGAAGATATCCTGACAGAATTGCGAAAGGTGATCGTGGGTCAGGACATTATGATTCGCCGTTTGTTAACAGGATTGCTGGCAGATGGTCATATTCTGCTGGAAGGAGTCCCCGGACTGGCCAAAACCCTGACGGTAAACTCCCTGGCCCTGAGTATCAAAACTCTTTTTCACCGGATACAATTTACGCCGGATCTTTTGCCTGCTGATTTAATTGGGACGTTGATATACAACCAGAAGACATCTGGTTTTGAGGTGAAAAAGGGGCCGATTTTTGCAAATATCATTCTGGCCGATGAAATCAACCGTTCTCCAGCCAAGGTCCAATCTGCCCTGCTGGAAGCCATGCAGGAAAGACAGGTTACCATCGGGGACAACTCATACAAGCTGGAAGAACCTTTTCTCGTTCTGGCTACCCAGAATCCGATTGAACAGGAAGGGACCTATCCACTTCCGGAAGCTCAGGTAGACCGGTTTATGTTGAAAATCCGAGTGACATATCCCTCTAAAGAAGAAGAGATGAAAATCCTGAATCTGATGACAGGTTCCCAATTGCCAAAGCGTGTGAAGGCGGTTGTGACGCCTGAACAAGTGATTCAGGCCAGGGAAGTTGTCCGGGGAATTTATGTCGATGAAAAAATTCACAAATATGTGACAGATCTGGTATTTGCCACCCGGTATCCGGAAAAGTACGGCCTGGATAATTTGAGGCCTCTTATTGATTTTGGGGCGTCTCCCCGGGCTTCCATAAATCTGGTGAATGCAGCCAAAGCCAATGCCTTTCTGGATCACCGGGGATACGTCACACCTGAGGATATCCGGGAACTGGGCGCAGATGTTTTACGTCACCGGATTATTCCCTCTTTTGAGGCGGAAGCGGAAGAAATAACCGTGGAAGATATGATTCGAAATATTTTCGAAGTAATCCCCGTTCCCTGATCTATGCTATCCGGAGAAATACTCAGGAAAGTCAGACAAATTGAGATTCAGACCCGACGGGCTGTCAATGAGGTCTTTGCCGGCGAGTATAAGTCTGTTTTTCGTGGCCAAGGAATGGAATTTTCCGAGGTTCGGGAATATCAGATCGGTGATGATATCCGCCGGATAGATTGGAATGTAACCGCCCGCTTTTCCCATCCCTATATTCGAATCATGGATGAGGAACGTGAACTGACGGTCTATTTTACTGTGGATATCTCTTCATCTACCCAGTTTGGCACAGCAGAGCAATTTAAAAGTGAACTGGCTGCAGAAGTGTGCAGTGTGCTTTCCTTTTCTGCTATTCGGAATGGCGATAAAGTGGGTATGATCAGTTTCAATGACCGGATTGAAAAGTATATTCCTCCCCGAAAAGGAAAATCCAATGCCATGCGGGTGATTCGGGAAATTCTTTTTGGTGAACACCGGGCCGGTAAAACGGATATCAATGGATCTCTTCAATACCTCTTCAGAGTGGCTCGAAAAAAAAGTGTTGTGTTTATCGTCAGTGATTTTTATGACCTGGATTTTAACCAGTCCCTGAAACCCCTGGCCAATAAACACGATGTGATCCTTCTGCATATAGTGGATCCCATCGACAGGGCATTGCCCGATTTGGGACTCATCACTTTTCTGGATCCTGAGAGTGGAGAAGAGCGAATTGTGGATACAGGGGATAGAAATATACGCGAACAATATGTCCTGGCTTTTGCAGAACGGTGTGCGCGACTGGATAAGATGGCGAAATACGCAAAAGCCGATCTGATTACCCTCCACACCGATCAATCCTATCTGGAACCTCTGGCGAATTTTTTCAGAATGAGGGGGAAATTATTTCATTGAAATCTCTCGGTCTCTTGTACAGTATCCTTTTCTTTGTTTCCGGTTTATGGGCACAAAGTGTTTCAACCCATGTTGAGCCGGACAGTGGATATATCGGAGATGTATTTACCGTGACGTATTCCATTACTTTGCCGGATCAGGCCCGGATCGAACCTCCCCGTTTTGAAGAATCAATTTCCGATTTAAGATTACTTTCCCAATCTTCTGATACCCGCTTTGATGATGGACAGTATACCCGGATTTTCACCCTTCAGGTCACCGCTTTTGATACGGGTTATCAGATTATTCCTGCTGTCCCGTTTAAAATTCAGAAAGAAGGTGACAAATTTTTCAAAACCATCAGCAGTGATTCGATACGCATCAGAATCCTTTCAGCCCTCTCAAAGGCTCAGTCCCCGCCGGAAGTTTATGACCCGCTGCCCGTTCCCGTGTTTACGTTGCGTCAAAAAATAATCCTGGCTCTTCTTCTGATCCTTTTGATTTTTGCAGTTATCGGCATCCTTCACCGGCGTAGGACACGGATTCCTGAAAGCAGAAAGGGGGAAGCACTGAAAGCTCCCTTTGATGAAGCGGAACAGTCCTTTCGAAACCTTGAAGAAAGAAAATATCTTGAAAAAGGAGAGTGGAAAGCTTTTTATTTGGAGCTCACGATTATTCTCAAAAGGTATATTGAACGGACCTTTTATCTGCATATCACAGATTTGCCGACGGCTGAACTGCTTCCGGTACTGAAAAAAGAAATACCAGATTTGTGGAGCGAACCCATGTCGGATCTGATCCGCTATAGTGACCTGGTAAAATTTGCCCGCCTTGAATCTTCTGTTGAAAAGGGACGGCAAGATCTGAAACAAGCCTATGAATGGTGTAAAATGGTGGAAAAGACCCAAAATTCTCGTGAACTTTCTAGAGAAACTGAGAAATCTCCTTGATTTACTGATTTAAATTTTTGATATTATTCGACTAAAATGAAACATGGAGTCGGATATGTCCAAAGTGTGTGATATCTGTGGTAAAAGACCGGTTTACGGGAACAACGTCAGTCATTCCCATAATAAAACACGTCGTCGCTGGGAACCCAATCTGCAGAAGGTTCGGGTTGAGACGAACGGAACGGTGAAGCGTATTAGGGTTTGTACGACCTGTTTAAAATCAAATCGGGTAAAAAAAGCTATTTGATCGTGCACAGAAAAAAGGTTTTTGATAAAAAAGGCTCCAAATGGAGCCTTTTTTTTGGGGTGAGAGTTACCGGATTTGCACCGGTTCATGGGCAAACTATTTAGATAAATATTTTTGTTTTCTGATCCATGTCGGGGTCTCCTTGTCATCCGGATCGCTGGAAGTGAAAGTTGTGAATAATTCTTCCTGGACCCTTTCTGTCGAATGAGTTTCTGTTTCTTTCCTTTTTTCTTTCTTTTCCATGGGATCTTTATTGAGGATATCAGTCTGTGTATTTTGTGGAGGGTCCACTCTGACAGAAGGTTTTGGCACGTCAGGCTGAAGATGTTCAATCTTTTGAGACATTGCTTCCTGATTAAATCCAGTGGCAATCACGGTTACCCGGATGACATCTGATAAGTTTTCGTCCACAATCATACCAAATATGATATTGGAATCAGATTCCTCTCCGGCTTCCTGGTGGATGATTTCCGAAGCCTCATGAATTTCGGAGAGTTTCATATCAGGCCCGCCGGTGAAATTGATCAGAATGCCACGGGCTCCTTTAATGCTCACATTATCCAGAAGGGGACTGGAAATAGCCATGGATGCAGCCATCACAGCCCTCGAGGGGCCGCTGGCTTCTGCCGTTCCAACAACAGCATCCCCCATGTTTTGCATGATAGTCTTGATGTCGGCAAAATCCAGATTAATGATGCCGGTTTGGGTGATTAAATCGGAAATTCCACTGGTAGCCTGATTCAAAATGGAATCTGCTGTATACAGTGCTTCGTCAATCACCGTATCAGTATTGACAATTTCCAGAAGTTTCTGATTTTTAATCACAATCAGCGTATCCACATGTTTTTTTAATTCAAGGATACCTTCATTTGCCCGTTTCATGCGGGAAGGTCCCTCAAAAAGGAAGGGTTTGGTAACGATACCCACCGTGAGTGCGCCCAGATCCCGGGAAATTTCGGCGATCACCGGTGCTGCACCAGTCCCGGTTCCCCCGCCCATTCCAGCTGTAATGAATACCAGATCGGATCCTTCCAGGACTTTCACCAGCATCTCTTTGCTTTCTTCTGCCGCTTTTCGTCCCGTATCTGCAATGGCCCCGGCTCCCAAACCACGTGTGTATTCACGACCGATTTGCAGCTTGGTATCTGCCAGATTACTGTTCAATGCCTGGGCATCGGTGTTTACGGCAATAAATTCCACACCTTTCAAATGATTCCGGATCATGCGGTTGATGGCATTTCCCCCGGCACCACCAACTCCCACAACTTTAATCTTTGCGCTCTGATCGAGACTTTCATCGTATGTGATCAGCATAATAACTCCTCGGGCTTAAAATAGGTTTTTTGCTATATCGGAAAATAATTTTTTGAGTTTTCCCCAGACGGTGGAATCACTGTCTTTTCCCGTGGGGATTAAATCCTTTTTGTTTTTGTCACTCCAGTGCATCAATCCAATGACGGTCGAGTATTCCGGTCCGTATTCCGTGTTTTCAAGTCCCGGCATACGGATGGGATACCCGATCTGCGCCGGTACATGAAAGATTTTCTCACTGGCCTGGCACAGTCCTTTCAAACGAGCTCCTCCACCGGTAAAAACAATACCCGCATGAAGAGATTTGATGTCGGTAAATTGACCTATTTTGTCTCGAACCATGAGGAGTATTTCTTCAATCCGTGCTTCTACGTATTGGGAGAGTTGAAGGGAATTAAGCCGTATCTCCCGGTTATCACTGAGAGATGCAACGGTTAGTTCTTCAATTCCTGCCTTTTCCGCCAATTCCGACGAAGCCCAGGCATGTGATTTTTTAATGCGTTCTGCTTCCTGGAAGGAGGTTTGTACGATGGAGGCAATATCCTTGGTAACGATGGAACCTCCATAACCGATAACACCGGTGTGTTTTACAAAGCCGTTTTTGAAAACCGTAATATCCGTTGTTCCTCCGCCAATATCCACAAGGGCAACCCCAAGATCTTTCTGATCCTCCGATAAAATCGCCCGGGATGAAGCCAGGGGTTCCAACACAATATTTTCTACATTTAAGCCGGTGGACTGAACGCTCCGGACCAGGTTTTTTACGTTGTTGATGGCTGCCGTAACGATATGGGCATTTACTGTCAGCCGTGAACCGGACATTTGAATGGGATTTTTCACTCCCATTTGATCATCTACAATATATTCCTGGGGAATAACATGGATGATCTCCCGGTCGACACCCAGATTGATGTTTTTCACCGAGTCCAAAGCCCTGTTAATATCATGTTGATCTACAGGGGAGGATGTGTCGGGTCCGCTGTTTTTATGACTGATAGCCACAGTGGATGTTGAATCCAGACTTCGGATATGATCTCCTGCAATGCCGATGGATACGGAGGATATGGTGATCCCGGAGTGTTTTTCTGCTTCTGCCAGAGCCTTGATGATGGATTGTTTGGTCTCTTCAATATCAATGACGACACCCCGTTTGAGCCCATGAGACAAAGATTGTCCCATACCCAGGATCTGATATTTCTTCTCTTCCGGATCATACTGACCAATCATGGCACAAATTTTTGTTGTTCCAATATCAAGTCCTGTTGTTATAATGGGATGAGACATGTATTCACCTTTTTGGTTTTACAATTACCTGTTTATTGTACCGGAGATCAATCTTTTCCAGTTGCTGAATTTGTGAGGGTGTAAGTTCACGTTGTTCTATAAAGGCTTCCAATATATTGATTTTTCGTTTCAGATCGCTGTTCCCCACATAGATCCGGGTCTGGCCTTTCCCAGGCTTTAAAATCCAGCTGTGATCCTTTTCATCCCAGTGGAGTTCCTGGACGAGGATATTGATTTCCGGATATTTTTTCCGGATCAGGCTCATGATACCAACACCCTGTCGGATTTGGGGATGCAATACCGTACTTCCGAACTCGGTAACAACCAGAGAGGGAATGCCGGTCAGGACAGGGATGTCCCGGTTGCTCCGGGGTGCCGGAAGTAAAATCCCCTGATTGTCAACAGAATAGTGTTCTTCTATGTTCATGAGTAATATGGGGGTCCTTTCCCGGATTTGAATCACCAGTCCATCGGGAAGACGTTTATAAACCAAGGCCTGACGGATATAAGGTTCCCTCTCAAGGCGTTCGGTAATCTCCAGTACCGGTATGGATAAAAGATCTTCACCCAGTGTCAATCCAGCGATGTAAATGACTTCTTTTTCTGTCAGTTCATAATTTCCGGATACAATGATTTTGTTCAGGCTGAAGATATTTTGAAACCGGGCATAAAGCACAGCGACTGATGCCAGGATAATGATGACAATCATGGTCATGAGATATGGGATTTTCACTTTTTTCTGTTTGTCAGAACTCATGAATTTTTTTATCCAGTTGGTTGACCATTTTTTCAAAGTAGGTGGTGATGTTTCCTGCTCCCATGGCAATAACGACCATGTCCGGTTCCAGGATATTCTCTATTTCATCCTTCAGCCTTTGGATATCCTCAAGATATTTCACCGGTTTACGGACAAGATTGCTGATCAGCCGGCCGCTGACACCAGGGATAGGTTTTTCCCGGGCCGGATAAATACTTGTGACAACCACGTAATCCCCTTCAGACAGAGCCTTTCCAAAATCTTCGGCAAAATCCCGGGTGCGTGAATACAGATGAGGCTGAAAGATGGCAAGTATTTTCCGGTCCGGCCATTGGTCCCGGACGGCTTTTAGTGTTTGACGAATTTCTTCCGGGTGATGGGCATAATCGTCGATAAAAGGGACACCATCAATAGTCCCTTTCAAATCAAAACGACGTTCTACCCCCGGGTAAGCGGCCAGTCCGCGCCGGATATCCTCCTCATCGATTCCAATCCAAATAGCCAGAGATGCCACGGCTGCTGCATTCTGTGCAAAGTGCCGGCCAGGAGCAGGAATTGAAAAAGGACCGTATTCTTTTCCTCTGTAATTCAGGGCAAACCGGGATTGCCCCCCCTGGAAAGCATAGTGATCCATCCTGAAATCAGCATCTTTATGGAATCCATACGTGATATGTGGGGCTGTGATGGCCGGAAGTATCTTTTGGATATTGGGATCATCCAGACACACCGTGAGCATACCCCAAAAAGGGATAGCATTGCTATATTTCAGGAAGGCTTCACGGATATCCTGCAGGTCCCGGTAAATATCCAGGTGATCTGAATCAATAGAGGTCACAATACCCATGGCCGGTTCCAGAGATAGAAAAGTGCGATCATATTCATCGGCTTCAATCACCAACCAGGAACTTTTGCCAATACGGGAATTTGAATGGCTGCCTTTATCAATGCCACCAATGATAGCTGTCGGATCAAGGTTGGCCTGGGTCAGTACGGAAACAAGCATTGATGATGTACTTGTTTTTCCATGAGTGCCAGCCACCCCAACGGAGAAATGGTTCATTTTTAATATTTCCCGAAGCAGGGCAGGTCTTTTAATCACAGGCAGGTGACGTTTTTTTGCTTCCTGAATTTCCGGATTATCCATGGGGACAGCACTGCTGTGAACCAGCAACTGGGCATTATGGATGTTCTGGGCTGAATGGCCTGTATATACATCAATCCCTCTATCTTTCAAGTGTGTTGTAATGGATGACGCACTGGCATCGGAACCACTGATTTTAAAACCTCGTGAGACAAGATATTCAGCAATACTGCTCATGCCGATACCCCCGATACCGATGATGTGAATTTGTTCAATATGTCCAAACACTGTTTTCAAAAGGGTAGATCCTCAACTATATGTTGTACGATTTTGGAAAGCCCGTCCTCGATGGTTTCAGGAAAGTGATTTATCAGATCTTCCAGGATTTCCGGACTTGCAATGAGCTGGCGGACGGTTTGATCCAAGGCTCCTTCATTAAAACGATCCTCAGTAATCACAACGGCAATTCCCCTTTTTTCAAAAGCTTTTGCATTGTGAAATTGATGATCAGCGGCAGATGAGGGGAGGGGAATAAGAATCGCCGGTTTTTTCACATATTCCAGTTCGGCCAGGGTCAGGGCACCTGCACGGCAAATAATCAGGTCCGCTGCTGCATAAGCTGTTCCCATATCCTCAATGAATGGATGCAGATGAATATGATCTTTTTTTTCAAAATCTTTCCGGATCAGATCATAGTGGCGGGGTCCCGTTTGCCACAAGATTTGAAGTGGTAAATTTTTTACCCATGCTTCTGCATATTTGGATACTTCCCGGTTAATGTTCAAAGATCCTTGGGATCCACCGAAAACAAAAAGTGTTTTGCGGTTATTTCTGAGATTCCATGTGTTTAATGCCGATGTTTTATCTGTCAATTTCAGATTACTGCGGACCGGATTCGGTGTTTGGATCAAACGGGTACCGGAATGGATGTCAAGGTGGGGAAGTACATCCTCATAGGCATAAAAAAGTATGCGTGCGTGCTTTACAAGAATTTTTGTGGTGACTCCCGGCCAGGCATTTTGTTCTTGAATGTACAGGGGGATTTTTCGACGGATGGCTTCCCGCCCCGGCACGCCGGATACATAACCTCCTGTTGCAATGACCAGGTCCGGTTTTATCGATGTGAACAGACGTTTGACTATCCAGACGGATTTAAGAAGCCTAAAAGGAAATTTCAGGTTATTTTGAACAGCCCCTTTGTACCAAGAGCGGGCAAACCCTTTTATAGGAATGGTGTATTTTTTGTCAAAAAGTCCCTTTTCTTCCCGGTGTGCCTCAATGCCCAGAGCTGATCCGATATAGAAAAATCGGATGTCATAACCGGGATGCTGCTGTGTCAGGACCCGTTTCAGTTCCCGGGTGATAGCAACAGCAGGGAAGTAGTGTCCTCCGGTACCTCCACCGGTTATCAGAACGTTAATATGTTTTGTAAACTGTTTCAGCGTGAAAAGTCTCCCTTATAATTCGAAATAGAATACCCAGTAATGCACCGTTTATCAGAAGTTGTGAGCCGGAATAGCTTACAAAAGGCATAGGTAAACCGGTTACCGGAAAGAGTCCTACGGTTACCCCCATGTTAAACAGAGCATACAGGATGAGCGATATATTGATACCAAAAACAATATATTTTCCATACATATCACGGATGTCCATGGAAAGTCGTATAAGGCTGATAAAGATGAGGACAAAGAGCAGGATGAAGAATGCGGCACCCAAAAAACCCCATTCTTCCCCGATAATGGAATAGATAAAATCCGTATGTGCTTCGGGAAGGTACAGATTTTTCAGCATACTTTTTCCGAGTCCTGTACCTGCCAACCGGCCATTTGCCAGACTGATCAGGGATTGGTTGATCTGATAGGCACTGCCGGATGGATTGGATTCTTTTCCCAGAAACACCAGGATCCGGTTCCAGCGGTAATCAGAAATCCGGACATAGACGAAGGAACCCATTAAAAGGGGTAAGATTGTGATTGCAAGATGTTTTAAGGGAACTCCCCCCACATACAGGATAATACAGGTGATAAGAAATAGCACAAAAGCGGTGGAAAAATCAGGTGCCAGAGCAATCAGAAGAATGGGAATACCCAGAGTAATTAAGGGAGGTAAAAGTCCCTGCTTATAGGACATGATCGTTTGTTCCCGACCGGAAAGGTAACTTGCCAGGTAAAGAATCAGGGTAAATCGCAGGATTTCTGCCGTTTGGATAGTCATGACACCGGTTCGGATCCACCGGGCGGGATCAGAGCGGTTGCTAATCATATTTTGGATAAATGGCAGGATGACCGCGATGAGGGTCAAAATATAGATCAGCCGAATATGTTTTCGGAAGGAACGGTAATCAATTAAATAGCAGGCTAATCCAAAAAGGAGAGCCATAAAAAGCCGCTGGAGATGGTGGAAAAAGTAGGCATTACTGTTTCCATAGCGCTCCAGAGAGATCTGGCTGCTGGCAGAAAAGAGCATGATGGTTCCCAGGATTACCAAAAGTGCCAGTGACACTTTCAGGATCAGGATATATCTGGGATATGTGGTGGTTTTTTCATTCATGTGAGTTTTTTGACGATTTCCATGAAATATTCCCCCCGTTCCTCAAAATTTTCAAACTGATCAAATGAGGAACAACCCGGAGAAAGGAGGACAATATCGCCGGGGTTCGCATTTTCATATGCTTTTGCTACAGCTTTATCCAGGGTTTTACAGGCAGTGATATTTTTTGCGTCCAGCTCAAAGGCAATAATTTCTGCTGCTTCTCCAATGGTATATATGTGTTTTATGTGTTCCATGTGATCATTCAGCGGAGTAAACGGAATTCCTTTGTCTCGGCCGCCCAGAATCAGATGGACTGGTTTATTGAAACTTTTCAAAGCTACAATTACCGAATCCACATTGGTCGATTTGGAATCGTTGTAAAAAAGGACATTGTTTTTTGAATCCACATATTGGAGTCTGTGGGGCACTCCTTTAAAGGTTGTAAGGGATACTGTGACGCCTGCAGAAGATTCGAGAAACGAGGCAGCAGCAGAAAAAGCACTCATGATATTATACTTGTTATGAAGTCCCGGCAACAGAATTTTGGATTCTTCAATCTGATAGGGCACATTTTTAATTTTGAAGTTGAAATAACCGTTTTCAAAACCGGCTAAACGTTCCGTATGTTTATTCATCGTGACAGGAATGACTTTGGCTTTCACATTGGCATATTTCACGATATTGGGATCATCAATATTCAAAACGGCAAAGCGTTCCCGGGATTGGTGATTGAAGATGTTCATTTTTGCCTGGATATAATCTTCAAATGAACGGTAACGGTCCAGGTGATCCGGTGTCAGATTCAGAAGGACGGCGGTATGAGGGGAGAACAGTTGAATGTTTTCCAATTGAAAACTACTGACTTCCACGACATAAATCGGATGGCGGTCCTGTTGCAGGGATTGGTAGATTGCTTCGGAAAAGGGGTATCCGTTGTTTCCGCAGGCCACAGCATCCAATCCGGATTTGTTTAAAATATCCGCCGTCAATTCCGTGGTGGTAGTTTTGCCGTTTGATCCGGTAATGGCTATTGTAGGTGTATCAGTAAACCAGAAGGCAACTTCAATTTCCGAGACAACCGGGACATTATTCCAGCGAAGCTGATCGGCAATTTTTGCCCGGGTTGGAATCCCGGGGCTAATGACGGCGAAATTGGCATCGAATAGCTGTTCGGAGTGTTCGCCAAATTCATAATCCACACCCCATTCTTCAAGTTTGTTCACCAGTTCTGGTGTTTCCAGTTCCGGATTACTTTCGCTGACAATCACTTCTGAGCCCTGGGAGGACAGAAGACGGGCGACGGCCAGTCCGCTCCGCTGAGCTCCCAGGACCACAACTTTTTTTCCTTCTACATAGATCATAACTCTCACCGTATTTTAAATGTGACAAGACTCATCAGGGCAAACATGATTCCCAGAATCCAAAAGCGGATTACCACCTTACTTTCATCCCATCCTTTCAATTCAAAGTGATGGTGCAGCGGGGCCATTCTGAAAACCCTTCGCCCTACTCCATATTTTTTTGCTGTATATTTAAAAAATATTACTTGTATCATAACGCTCACCGCTTCGATGACAAAAACACCCCCCACCAGGAAGAGGAGAAGTTCCTGTTTAATGAGAACGGCAATTGTTCCAATCACAGCGCCGTAGGTCAGGGAGCCGGTATCTCCCATGAATATCTCAGCTGGTTTGGCATTGTACCAGAGAAAGCCTACAAATCCTCCCAGCATGGCTGCCAGAAAGACGGTAATTTCTCCTGCCCCGGGCATGTAGAGGATATGCAGGTATGAGCTGAAATCTACACGTCCCGTGATGTAACTGATGGCCGCGAATACCATGGTTGTAATACTCAACAGGCCTGTGGCCAGCCCATCCAATCCATCTGTGAGATTCACGGCATTGGAAGAACCGGTGATCACCAGGGTGACAAAAAGGATATAAAAAATGCCAAGGGGAATAAATATATCCTTGAAAAAGGGAATTGTTATGGCCGAAGAGATTTCGGGATTCTCGGGAAAGAAATAGAGGTACGAACCGATGGACAGTCCCAGTAAAAGTTGACCGGTCAGTTTATACCGGGCAATTAATCCCTTTTTGATTTTTTTATACACTTTTAAATAATCGTCGATAAAACCCAGCAATGCGGTCCATACAAGGGTGATAAGCAGTATTTGGATATAGCGGTTTGTAATATCTACCCAAAGTAGGACTGGGATAATGACTGAACAGTGAATCAAGAGTCCGCCCATCGTGGGTGTGCCGGATTTTTGAAGGTGGGAGGTAGGTCCGTTTTGACGGATGGTTTCCCCGATTTTATACTGTTTCAAGATCCGGATGAGATAAGGTCCCAGGATAAATGAGATAAAAAGGGCAGTCAGGGCTGCGGCGGTGCTCCGGAATGAGATATATCCCAAAACATTCAGCCATGTCACATATTTTTTCAGGGGATAAAGGAAAAGATATATCATGGTTGGTCACCCCGCTCTGTTAAATGATTGATAACCCTTTCCATAGCCATACCCCGGGATCCTTTTACATAGATAATATCCCCTTCTTTCTGCAGGGTTTTCAGAGTGTTGATGAGGGATTCAAGGGTATCAAAATGAATGGCATTGGCCATGTCCAGCATCCGGGCCGTTTTCACGGTTTGGAGTGTTTCCGGACCATAGCAAAAGAGATAGTCTATCTGAGAAGAGGCAATCTGGGCTCCGATATTTTCATGGCTCAGTCGGCTGAGATCACCCATTTCCAGCATATCCCCCAAAACAAAAATCCGTTTACCCCGGGGTTTCATTTCATGTATGGTTTTGATGGCCAGGGATACGGAGAGGGGATTGGCGTTGTAGGTATCATTAATCAGCGTGATGCCATCCTGATTGATAATATTTCCCCGCCCGGCAGGGGGCTCAAACTCCTCCAGTTTCCGCTTGATCTGTGCAATAGGGACATCCAATGTCTGGGCTACGGCACAGGCTGCCAGGGCATTTTGAGCCGCTCCAAATCCAAGAGATCGGAGATAAATTTGTGTCCCAAGGAAATCAAGAATATAACGCCCCAGGAAATCAATATCGAATATTTGCAATGTGACGGCTGCATTTCTTTTCATGCTGTAAGTGATACGTTTTTTCCCGGTATCGGGATACTGTGCGATTAATGGATCATCCAGGTTGATGAAAAGAATCCCGTCTTCCTGGGTGTTGTCAAAGAGTTCAAATTTCCCTTTCTGCACATTTTTCAATGTGCCAAATCCTTCGATATGTGCTTCAGAGATAGAGGTTATCAGTGAAAAATCCGGACGGATGATCCTGCACAGTTTTGAGATATCCCCCACATGTCCGGCACCCATTTCCAATACAGCATAGTCCGATTCTGGAGGGATATCGAGGACCGAAATCGGCAGACCGATTTCGTTATTGAAATTTTTTCTGGATTGTGAGACGGAATAGGTACCGGAAAGCACATGGGCGATGAGTTGCCGTGTTGAAGTTTTTCCGGCACTGCCTGTTATGGCGATGATCTTTGTTTTTATCTGGGATGCGTAAATCTGCGCCAGGTCCTGAAGTCCCTGGTATGTATCGGAGCAAATAATGAGAGGATGGTTCTTCAGGGCAGGTTTTTGCCGAACCGCTTGTTCTGTTACCATGGCGGCAACGGCACCTTTTCCGAGAGCCTCGTCCACAAATTCGTGTCCGTCGGTTTTTTTCCCTTTCAGGGCACAAAACAGATCTCCGGGATTGATTTCACGGGTGTCGACAGAAAGGCGGGTGAATTCTTTTGCATTGATTCGATGCAGGGTAAACCGCCGGTCCCGGGCAAAGTATTCAAATTTCATGTGTTTGCACCCACTTTTGTACAATGTCTTTATCGTTGAAAGGAATTTTTTCTTCTCCGATTTCCATCACTTCTTCGGCACCTTTTCCCAAAATCAAAATCAGATCCCCGGGATTTCCGTCTGTCAGAACCTGGTAAATGGCTTTTTGCCTGTCAGGCTCAACACTTAGATTCTGCTGTGTTTTGATTCCCTTCCGGATATCCTCGAGGATAGCTTCGGGAGGTTCACTCCGTGGATTATCATTGGTCAAAATGATCTGATCTGCATACTGCTCTGCAATCTGTCCCATGAGGGGCCGTTTTGTCTTATCCCGGTCACCTCCGCAACCGAAAAGGACAATCAGCCTTTCATGGGGGATTTCCTGGACCGATTTCAGGATTTTATCGATAGCATCCGGCGTATGTGCGAAATCAATGATGACTGTCCCATGCTGTGCTGTCCGCACAATGTCCATCCGGCCCGGAATGGCAGGGAGGCTTTTCAGGTTCAGATAATCTGGCCGGATATGGGAATGGTGTTCCATCCATGCGGCTACAGCCTGCAGGAGGTTCATGGCATTGAAAACACCGATTAAGGGTGCTTCCACCGACAGGGTATGGTCCGGTGTATGTATCACGCCTTTCAATCCTCCGGTGGATAAGTGATATTCAGAAAAATGGTAATCTGCAAAAGGATTTTGCAAAGAACAGCTTCTTTTATGATGGTTGAGGGAGGTGAACAACCGGGAACCGTAAGGGTCATCAATATTGATAATGGCCGTTCCTTCCGAAGTAAGCTGTGAAAAAAGATGGATTTTTGCTGCAAAATAGCGGTCCATGTTCCCGTGGAAATCAAGATGATCCTGGGTCAGGTTTGTAAAAACGGCTGTGTCAAAGGTGACGTTTTCTACACGGGATAATTCCAGGGCAATACTGGAGACCTCCATGATCAGGGACTGGATACCGGCCTGGCTGCAGGTGTGAAACATTTTGTGTAGATCCCGGCTTTCCGGTGTGGTTCTATCACTGAAAGAGCCATGTTCGAAATCAGAAAGGAAACCCAGGGTGCCGGATATGGCTGTTCTAAAACCAGCTTGTTTTTCCAGTTCCCGCAGAAGAAGTGTCAGGGTGGTTTTACCATTGGTCCCGGTAATGCCCGTCAGATGAAAGGGCAGGGTTGCCGTGTTGTAAAAAGCCTGAGAAAGTCGGGCCAACGCTTTTCGGCTATTGGGAACGGTGATGACCGGTATTTTCTGAATATGTGGGTCTATCTCGCATACAATGGCAGAAGCCCCCTGGTGGATAGCCGGAACAATAAACCTGTGTCCATCGGTTTTATATCCCTGGATTGCCACAAACAGATCTCCTGTCCGAACTTGCCTGGAATCATATTCGATGCCCGTGATTTCCAGATTTAAGGGGGAGACTGGCGCTTTTATACCAGCAATGTTTAGCAATTTATCGAGTTTCATCTCTTTTTTCCCGTGATTAAAAGACATACACTGCCACGTGCCAGTGATTCACCCGGAAGGGGATCCTGATCGACGATAATTTTGTCTGATCCTTTAATTTCATAATTTAAAGAAAGTTTCGATAAAATATACGCTGCATTTTTAATGCTCATATTTCTTACATCCGGGATCTGGACAAGGATTTCCATATCTTCGAAATTCTTCCTTTGGGTGATGCTTTGAACCGAAGTTGCAGATCCTGAAGCACCTGAAGTTGAAGCATTATTATCTCCTGTCCCCAAACTGGCTGAAAATTGGTAGGAGAGGGAATGATCTGAGGAGGTATGGGCGGCAAGAGGTTTTTCCTCAGGCTGTACCCAGTCATAGAGATTGTTGAAATCTGTGGTGTTGATGATCCGTGTAAAAACCCGTTTTACTGCAGGTGCGGCACAGGTCCCTCCCCAATGTTTCCCATAATTGGGACTATCCAAGGTGATACCGCACACCAGGACCGGTTTGTTTGCCGGAAAAAAGCCAATAAAAGAGGAGACATACTGTTTTTGAGAATAGGTTCCGTCTACCACTTTCTGGGCTGTGCCGGTTTTTCCGGCAACGCGATACCCTTTGATGTAGGCATTTTTTCCCGTGCCTTCTGTGACGGCTTTTTCAAGGATATCCCTTAGGGTAGAAGCAGTGGTTTCGGACATTGCACGGCGGATGACTTCAATGTTACCAGACGTCAGAAGCTTCCGGTCTGGAGAATAGGCCGACCGGACAATAAAGGGCTGGAGCAAGAGCCCGTTATTGGCGATGGCACTATAGGCCATCACCAGTTGAAGGAGAGTCGTTGTAACATAGTGTCCCATCGCTACCTGGGAAGAAGAAATTTTTCCCCACTCTGATACAGGATTGAGTTTTCCCTCAACTTCTAGTCCGGGAAACAGTCCGGTCTGTTCGCCGAAACCGAGATTTTTAGACATCTGATACAGGGCTTGGTCGCCTTCTTGCTGGGCGATTTTGCCAATGCCGATATTGGATGAATGGACAATTACATCTTCAAAACTCATCCACTCAGTGTCTTTAGTGTCGTGAATGGTTCTTCCCAGGAGCTCCCATTTTCCGCCCTCACAATAAATCAGGCTCTGACGGTTAAAAATACCTGTTTCCAGGGCTGCGGCAGCTGCGACAACCTTATAAACAGACCCCGGTTCAAAGGAATCGGAGATCACCCGGTTTTTCCGGTTTTCTATCGGGAATGCTGTTGCATCGTTGGGATTGAAATTCGGCCAGGATGCCATGCCTAAAATTTCACCGGTATTGGGGTTTACCAAAACACCCATACCATGGTGAGCACCATTATCCCGGACGGCTTTTTGGATTTCCTCTTCAAGTATCGCCTGATAATCCACATCCAGAGTCAGGAAAACATTTCCACCGTCTTTCTTGGTCTGGCCGTTGAGTCCTGATGCAGAAACACGACGACCTTTCCGGTCATATTGAACCTGTTCCCAGCCTGGAACACCCCGAAGGGACTCATCAAAGAGTTTTTCGATACCGGTAACACCCTTATTATCCCAGTCCACATATCCCAAAACCTGTCCACCCGTATCTTCATATGGATACACCCGGTTCATTTTTTTTTCAAAGCGAATTCCGTGGAAATTCTCTTTTATCATATCGGATGCCAAAGAAAGGGGAATATTCTCACGAATGATGTAGTATTTTCGTTTGTTTTTAAAAATGGAGGCAATATCGGAAACCGGTATATTCAAATATTTTCCGAGTTGTCTGAAAGTCTCATCGGGATTGGTGATATCAATATAGCGGGCACCGATGGAATATTCGATGGAACTGTTGGCCATAATTCGGTTTTTTCTGTCAAATATGATCCCTCTTTCGGGAATAATGATATTTTTTTTCACTGCCTGGGATTCGGCAAGATCCCGGTAGTTGTAAACATCCATCAGTTGAATTTCAACCAATTTCAGAAGGATCACAAAAAATATCCCGATGATAAAAACAGCAACAAAACAGGATCTGGCCCAAAATTGTTTCTGTAAGTCTTTATCGTTTTTCATTCCACCTCTATCACATCGACGATGGGCTGGGAATCCACCATTCCCAACTGGTGCACGGCAATATGCTTGATTCTGTCTGCCCGGGACAGGCGGGCGATCTCACCGTCGATTTCAATGATACTCTGTTGAATCCGGGTGATATTATTCCGAATGGCATCCACACGATATTGGGCTTCTTTGATCTCATTCATCAGGAAAAGGTGCAGCAGAGGCCAGATGGTCAGAATCAGAAAGGCAAGGCTCAGTAAAAAGCTCCAGCTCCCCACCACGCCTGATACAGACTGTCTGTTCTGCTTTTGTCTTCTCTTTTGTCTTTTTCGGGATGTCATAACTTTTCAATACACCTCAGTCGGGCACTTCGGCTTCTGGGATTTGACCTGATTTCCTCTTCGGAGGGAGTCAGTGCCTTTTTCTGGATATACCGGGCCTTTTGAACATGATTACAGGTGCAAACCGGCTGATCCGGCGGGCATACACAACCGGTGCAAAGATCCTTGAAAAAGGACTTCACCCATCGGTCTTCCAGGGAATGATAGGCAATGACAACCAATCTGCCTCCCGGTGCCAGACACTCAAAGGCATCCGGTAATGCCTTTTCCAGGACTTCCAGCTCTTGGTTCACGGCGATACGGAAAGCCTGAAACACACGGGCCAGGGATTTTACCTGATAGGGACCGTGGACCACCTGCCGGATAAGGGATTCCAGATCCCGTGTAGACTGCAAGGGGGCTTTTTCCCGTGCTTCTGCGATCATCCGTGCGATTCGACCGGCAAATCGTTCTTCCCCGTATGTCCGGATAATTTCTTTCAATTTTTCTTCTGTTGCCGTATGGATTAGATGAGCTGCACTTTCAGGAAGAGTTGGATCCATGCGCATATCCAGGGGACCTTCCCGGGTGAAACTAAAACCCTTTGCAGGATTGTCAATTTCAAGACTTGAAAGGCCAAGATCAAAGAGTATACCCTGGACCGGCAGGGCATTCAATCGGGTCAATTCCACCTTGAGATAGCGAAAATTCCGCTGCACAAATGTAACATTTGAATATGTGTTCAATCTTTGAGAACTAATGGCCAGGGCATCAGGATCCACTTCAAAGGCGATAAGCCGGGCCTGAGGAGATAGCCGTTTGGCCATTTCTTTTGTATGACCTCCCAAACCGGATGTGGCATCGATATAAACACCCTCTGATGAAGTCATTAAAAGATTCATAGAATCATGTAACAGGACAGGGATGTGTCCGAAATCAGTCATTGAGATGTCACCTCCGGCTTAAAGCAGGATGTCGTTCGCTAACGTCGTAAAATCTTCTTCAGACAGAGAGTGACTTTGTTCGAAGGACTCAAGGGTTTCGGGATCCCAGAGTTCAATCTTATTGAGAGTCCCGACAATCATGATGTCACGGGTAATACCTGCATAATCCATCAGTGCCGGCGTAAGAATAATGCGGCCCTGGGAATCCAGGGGACATTCTGCGGCGAAACGTGTGATCTGACGGAGGAAGAGCCTGTGTGTCTGTTTAATTGATGACAGCTTTTCGCTGAGTTTCCGGGTCATATCCTGCCAGAAAGGCTCAGGATAGACCAGAATGCAGGGGTCGTCAATACCCCGTGTGATAACCATGGTGGAAATACCAGCTTCTGATAGTTTTTTCCGGAACCTTGAGGGTATGTTGATCCGGTTCTTTGAATCAACGGTGTATGGATATTGTCCGATAAAATCAATATGCATGTGCCGTTTACCCTCTTTTGGAACTCTCAACCCACATTAAGGGAAAATCACCCACTTCCTCACACAATGATACACAATGGCCCGAATTAAATCAAGAAAAAAATTGAGTATTCTTTTTACTATTTAATAAGAATTTTAATTAAGCATGAGAGATATCGTGTGAAAAATATAAATACGGGTCAAAATGAAGTGTGAGATTGCTTTCTATGTTTCCTTCCCCGGGTTTTGTATTTTTTCACCATGAAAACACGGGTCGTACTGGCTACAGCTGGGATGACGTTTTTAGCATCCTTTACAACCATTGCGGGAAAACAGGCAGCTGTTGAGGTGGATTCCTTTGCCGTGGTTTATCTCCGGTACGTCCTGGCATTTTTTGTTTTATGGGCTATTCTCCGGATTCGGGGACAGCGGGTAGAGATTGACTGGAAAGACTGGAAATCCTTTCTTTTTCTGATGGTTACGGGTATTCTTCTGAATCAGAATCTTTTTGTCCTTTCACTGAAACATACGGTACCGAGTCACATATCTCTTATATATGCCACTACATCTGTCTGGGTTATGTTTATGAACTGGTTGGCCGGAAAGGGATATCCTAAAAAAAGGGAGGTCCTTCCTGCCCTTCTGGCAATCACCGGTGTGGGAATTGTTGTAGGTGCCAATCTTTTTGTGTTCAATCGGGAAATTTTCATCGGTGATGTGATTATCCTGGGTGCAACCCTCAGCTGGGCATCCTATACGGCTTTTGGAAAGGTCATGGTACACAAATACGGTCCTATCCGGGTCACATATATTGTTTTGGCCGGTGCCATGATAGCCTATACACCTTTGGGACTCCCTCGCGTTTTAGCAGTCCCCTGGGAGGAAGTGTCCAGTCTGGCGATTCTGGGAATTCTCTATATGGGACTCTTCACCAGTGGGATATCTTATGTATTGTATTACGATATTTTACGACATCTGGATGCTTCCCACCTGGGATTGATGGTTTCGGCCCAACCCCCAACAACCGTGATCATCAGTGTCCTTGTAGGTTATGAAACACTCAAAATCAATACAGTTTTAGGTATTGTTTTCATTGGCGGTGGAATTCTTCTGGCCAGTCGGACCCGTCATGTAACCTCTCCACCCATCCCACCCTCGGGAAAAGGGAAATCGATTTGACACCTCTCGGAAATCCTTTAAATTCCTATGCGTTATGCAGCCGTGGTGGAATTGGCAGACACGCCAGACTTAGGATCTGGTGCCGTAAGGCGTGGGAGTTCAAGTCTCCCCGGCTGTACCAATTAAAGTGATTCACACCGTATCCTTAATACGTCTGTTTTGAAAACCGACTTTGTTACTATATGAAATCCTGAGTCATGATTTTTTAATTTAAGTGCACTGAGGGTAGAATACTGGCACCCAATTTTATCAGATTGTAATATATAAGATAAGTAATATTATGAATCACCGGGGATAGAATAGTTCCGGAATTCAAAAAAAAGAAGATTTATATAAAACCTCTTTTCTGTGCAAATCTGGATATATTAATAAATTCTAGAAAAAATTATAGGTTAATCCAATAGCCAGTGCTTCCTTGATCTGACGTTTGACATGCAGATCCTGATCGTATAAGAGGCGGAATGCCAGATTGACATTGACATATTTATTGATGGTTGCTGTTAATTGACTGTCCCAGTCTACATCAATTGTATTCAAGGCGGAAAAATCACTGAAGAGAGATAACTGGGAACTGAATAAAAGATTTTCTAAAAAAGAAAGATTCAGGTCTGTCACAGATTCAGCCCCACATTCAATACGTGATGTCTCAATTTCAGCTGTTTCTGGATCATCGGCATACGGTACTGGAAAATCAGAGGTTATGGTTTCTTTCAAGGAGGCACCCAGGCGTGTGGAAAAAGAATCTTTAAATTGATAACCCATGCCCACACTTTGAGTAAAATAGCCTGGATCCATAAAAGAGGAAATAGCCATTCTGGAGGTATCGGTGTATTCATAACTCTTGGCAAACTGGGTTCTGGCAGTCAGAGCAGCATAGGGATTGACGGGCAGCCCAAGTTTACGGGTGTACACCGATTCCAGTTTGATCTCATCAACGGCCTTTCGCGATTCAGCAGATCCGATTTTGGATTTTCCGAAATTAGTATTTCCGCTGTTAACCCATTTAAATGCATTTTCTTCCCGTACAGTTTTGCCCTTGATATTTAATTGCCAGGACCAGGCATTGTCACCGCCTTCAACCCAATTGTCCAATGCAATCTGACTCAGGTTCAGGTTACCCGTCATGGTATATGTCCATCCGGATTCAAGTTTATTTTCCTGTGCCAAGGTAATCAGGGTGACCGTCATCAGGAACAGAACCGTTCGAAAGACCCATTTCATCATCATTTCCTTTTTGTTGTTTCAATAATATGTTTACGGGGTATTTCGTTTCAAATCTATTCATTCTGGCGGATAATTTGTCCAATTATCCTCAAGATATTCTTCATTCCCATAAAAAGTTAACATGGCAATTGAACAATAGACAGATTTTTCATGATTCCTGAATTCCACGCTTTTGTTGCCCCGAGAGCTTTAGAAAATATTTTTTATTTTTTTTAAAATTTTAGAAAAATGTTGAAAAAAATGCGTAAAATGACATGTTATTCATAATGTTTCAGTGAAAAAGCTGAAACAAGGGAGGGAAAAAAATGAAACGAGAGATGTTACCTGACGACGATGATGTTCCACTTGTTCCGGAGCCTGGTGGTGCGGCGTTAACAGTGGAATATGGTGCGAAACAGCCTGATGCTGTTTCTTTTTTTTATAGGCGCTTTTTTCCCGGATCCACGGCGGAAGAATGGCAAGACTGGAAATGGCAGATCCGGAATAGTATCCGTGATATTCATCAGCTGGAAAAGATTTTTACCTTAAGCAACGATGAAATGGCGGCATTTCGTGATTCCGGTGTTTCATTGCCTTTACGGATTACACCATACTATGCCGGATTAATCTATGGTAAAGATACAGAGTATCCCCTTCGTAAAACCATGATTCCTCGAAAAGAAGAGCTAACCGTCAGTTTTGGGGAAAGTGGGGATCCCCTAAGTGAAGATAGCATGACTCCGATCCCCAATGTGGTTCACCGATATCCGGACAGGGTTTTATTTTTGGTGACGGAATTTTGTGGAGCATATTGCCGGTATTGTACACGGCACAGGCTGGTTGGACAAGAGAAAGAGCATTTTCGTTTCGGTGTTGCAGCCTGGGATAAAGGAATTGAATATATCCGCACCCACCCGGAAATCAGGGATGTAATTATTTCGGGAGGAGATCCTCTTACCCTGGATGATTTCCGTCTGAACAGTCTTCTTTCTCGCTTACGGGCAATCCCCCATGTCCAGATGATCCGCATTGGTTCCAAAGCTCCTGCAGTTTTGCCCCAGCGGATTACTCCCGCATTGGTGGAAATCCTGAAAAAGTACCATCCCCTATATATGAGTCTTCATTTTACCCATCCTGATGAAATGACGGCGGAAACAAATCTGGCGTGCACCCGGCTGGCGGATGCCGGAATTCCCCTGGGAAGTCAGACGGTTCTGTTGAAGGGAATCAACAATAACGCAGATGTTTTGAAAGAACTTTTCCACAGACTTCTGAAAGTGCGTGTCAGGCCGTATTATCTGTACCAGTGTGATCCGGTCCAGGGTTCCGTGCATTTCAGGACACCTGTCCGGGAAGGGTTGGAGATTATGGCGAAACTCAGGGGATTTACCAGTGGATATGCCGTGCCGACTTATGTGATTGATGCCCCCGGTGGCGGCGGAAAAATTCCCCTGCTTCCGGATTATGTTCAGGGACACGACGATCACTATATTTACCTGAAAAACTATGAAAACAAATTATTCCGGTACCCTGACCCGACCGGATTATCTGAATAACCCGCATTGAATATAACGTGAGACTCCACATGAATATTGGATTTACGTATGATCTGAAAGATGACTATTTACGGTTAGGATACAGCGACTTTGAAGTGGCGGAATTTGATTCTATTGAAACGGTCGAAGGTGTGGAAAGTGTTTTAAAATCCATGGGGCATACGGTGGACCGCATTGGTTCAGCCCGGGAGCTGATGCAACGGTTATGCCGGGGAGACCGCTGGGACCTTGTTTTCAATATTGCTGAAGGGGTAAGGGGTATTGGCCGCGAAGCACAGGTTCCAGCAATTCTGGATGTCTATAATATTCCTTATGTTTTTTCCGATCCCCTGGTGTTTTCCGTGACCCTCCATAAAGGCATGGCAAAACGGATCGTGAGGGATGGGGGTGTTAAAACTCCTGATTTTCAAATTATCCGGTGTGAAGCAGATGTGTGGCAAGTCAATTTACCGTACCCTCTTTTTGTCAAACCTCTGGCAGAGGGGACCGGCAAAGGAATTGGGGCAAAGTCTGTGGTTGAATCAAAGGAAGAATTGTTTACTGTCAGCAAAAACCTGTTGGATCGCTATCGGCAACCGGTTTTGGTGGAACGTTTTTTGCCGGGACGTGAATTTACCGTGGGAATTACCGGTTCCGGAACCCGGGGGCAGGTTGTGGGAGTCATGGAGATTTGTTTCTTGCCGGATGCCGCTAGTGAGATTTACGGCTTGGTCAACAAGAAAAATTATCAGGATTTTGTCCGGTACCGGGTCCCGGAACGAAGGGTCTATGAGGCCTGTTCCGAATTGGCCCTGAAGGCCTGGAGTCTGTTGGAGTGCCGGGATGGGGGGCGGATAGATATCCGACATAATGAAAATGGAGAACCGGAATTTATTGAAGTTAACCCATTGGCTGGATTGCATCCTGTGGAATCTGACTTTCCGATACTTGCCCGGCTGAATGGAGTGTCTTATGAAGACCTGATTGGACGGATTATGGAATCGGCAAGTCTCAGAATTTTTGGGGATATTTCCCGTGAATAAAAAGAGAATTGTGATTCTTCATCAAGAAGTTCAAGGTGACGGTCCACCGGACGAAGTGGATGTGTTGAATACGGCCGGGAGTATCCGGCAGGTACTTGAAGCTGAAAAATATGAACCGTTTACCTTGGCGGCGGATCCCGGTTTCCATTTCATTCCTGCCCTTAAAGCCCTGAATCCATCCATTGTTTTCAACCTGGTGGAAACATTTGGCGGCTCGACGGCGGCCGCTGCCATAGTTCCCGATATTCTGAAATTCCTTCAAATCCCGTGTACCGGAAGTTCCCATAGGGCTCTTTTTATGACAACGGATAAAATACTCACAAAAAATATCCTTTCGGAAGCCGGACTCCCGACGCCCCCTCTTTTTAAACGGCAGGATCCAGATCATTTTACACCGGGATGGTATATGTTCAAACCTGTGGAGGAAGATGCTTCTATCGGTATTTCAGATGATTCTGTCAGGGATGTCCGATCCTACAGTCAGGCTCTGCAAATCCTTCTATCCTTTGAATCGGCTGAGTCCATCCCCTTCTTTGGAGAACATTTTGTAACAGGCCGGGAATTCAATGTTTCCCTCATTGGAAAGGGAGGCTCACCAAGGGTCTTGTTTCCCGCGGAAATGATCTTTACCGGTAATGTAAATCCCTATAAGATTGTGGATTATGAATCCAAATGGGTAGAATCATCTCCCCGCTACCGGGAAAGCAACCGGACTTTCACTTATACTGAATCCGATCAGGCTTTGTTGAATCTTTTGAGAAAATTGGCGGAACAATGCTGGCAACTCACCGGACTCCAGGGATATGCCCGGGTGGATTTCCGGGTGGATGAGAAAAACCAGCCTTGGATTCTGGAAGTGAATGCCAATCCCTGCATATCACCTGATGGCGGTCTGGCCGCTGCGGCCTTGTATGAGGGACTGTCATATCAGGAACTTATTATGGAGATTATCCAAGAGGCAATCCATGATGATCAGAAGAGGAATCTTTCCCTCTGACATAGAGTACATTGAAAAAATCCTGGCATCCAGCGGACTTTTTCATGACTACGAAATTAAAACAGCCTGTGACATCGGTAAAGAAGTTCTGGCTAAAGGTGAAGAAACAGGTTATAGCTTCCTGTTTCTCGAAGAGGAAAAGAATAAACCCCTGGGATTTGCCGTTTTCGGCCCGGTTCCCTGTACCCAACAGCGCTTTGATCTCTACTGGATCGGTGTCCATAAAGATGCCCAGAGTAAAGGATACGGAAAAACCCTCCTCCAAACCTGTGAAAAACTCATAAAGGAAAGAGGTGGAGGAATTATGTATATCGAAACCTCTTCGCGGGAAGATTATCTGCCGACCCGGGAGTTTTATCTGAAAAACGGGTACCGGGTTGAAACAATTCTCCCGGATTTTTATGATGAAGGCGATAGTAAATATATTTTTTCAAAAAGACTCTGACTCTTTATATACCCTTTAAAACCGGATCTTAATGAATTGCCGGTTTTTCCCTTGGAATGCTTATAAAATATCATTATATTAATATGTTGAGGACATTGAAAAAACAGGACAATTCGCATTAAATTTCCAAGCTACATTGTGGATTTATTCAAAAGGAGAGACATATGAACATATTTAATGATCATCAGAAAGAGTTGGCCGGTAAAATAGCCGATGATGTGAAATTAAAAAAATGGAAGGACTGGAAATGGCAATTACGGCATTCTGTCCGGGATATTGATACATTTGAAACATTGCTGGGGATTAAATTCACTCCTGAAGAGCGGAAGAACCTGGACGAAACCGTAAATCGCTTTCCCCTATCCATTACGCCCTATTATTTATCCCTCATTGACACAGAGGACCGTGAAAAGGACCCGGTTTGGATGCAGTCCTTCCCCAGTCCATCTGAATTAATACACGCGGAGTATGATATGACTGATCCGCTAGCAGAGGACCGGGATAGTCCGGTGGAAGGAATTACCCATCGTTATCCAGATAGGGTCTTGTTTCATATCAGCAATACCTGTGCCATGTATTGCCGTCATTGCACCCGGAAGCGGAAGGTCGGCGATGTAGATTCCATCCCGAACCGAACACAGATACAAAAGGGGATTGATTATATTGCGAATACACCGGTTGTCAGAGATGTGCTCTTATCTGGTGGAGATCCTTTCCTCCTGAGTGACCAGTATTTGGACTGGATTCTGACAGAGTTACAGAAGATTAAGCACGTGGAAGTCATTCGCATCGGGACCCGTACACCGGTTGTTTTGCCTTATCGGATTACAGATGAATTGGTAGCTATGCTGAAAAAGCATCAGCCTTTGTGGATCAACACCCATTTCAATCATCCCCGGGAAGTTACAGCATCAGCACAAGAAGCCTTGAGAAAACTGGCAGATGGCGGATTTCCCCTGGGGAATCAAAGTGTGCTTCTGGCCGGTGTGAATGACTGTCCACGTATTATGCGCCGTTTGGTCCATAAACTGGTCAAAAACCGTGTCCGCCCCTATTACCTCTATCAATGTGACTTGTCCGAAGGCTTGTCCCATTTCCGGACACCGGTCAGTAAAGGAATCGAAATTATTGAAAGTCTGATAGGCCATACCAGTGGTTTTGCTGTACCCCGTTATGTGATTGATGCCCCTGGAGGTGGGGGTAAAATCCCTGTTATGCCGAATTATCTTATTTCCTGGGGAACCAATAAGGTGGTACTCAGGAATTATGAAGGGGTAATCTGTTCTTATAAGGAACCTGATAGTTATAAACCTGTCTTTTGTGACAGGAATTGTGAGGATTGCAAACTTCAGCTTAAACTGGAAGAAGCCGATGAATATAAAGCTATTGGTATCGAAAAACTCTTAAGCTACGACGATGATACCTATTCACTGATTCCCCAGGATAATGAAAGATTTAACCGGAGAAATGGTAAGACGGATGAAATAAAACAGGATGCCCCATAATGGACCAAATAGAATATATTGGAAAATCCCTGATTCAGCACGGAACCTATAATGACCGGATTTATCTCATGGAGTGGGGGGGTGATGATGCGGAATTCATCGCTGAATCCCTGCTAGAATTGGCCCGACTGAAACAGTATACCAAAGTTTTTGTCCGGATTCCTGAGAAAGGAATCCGGCCATTTATCGACAGGGGGTTTCTAACTGAAGCCGTGATACCGGATTTATATGCCGGGAAAGAAAAAGGATATTTTTTAGGATATTTCCTGTCTGACCGGAGGAAAAAAGCAAAACGGGGAGAGCATTTAAATAAAGTGCTGCGCACGGCTCTGGATAAATCTGTCAAACCGGTCCCTGCTTCCTTGAAAAAAGGGTTTAACCTCCGGGTGGCTGAAGAGAAAGATCTTCCTGAGCTGGCGACCGTGTATCAGGCCGTTTTTCCCGAATATCCCTTTCCCATTGGAGATCCGGAATTTTTGAAGGACTCCATGGATTCGGGGCATAACCGGTATTTTATTGTGCATAACGAAGAAAAAATCATTGCCGCTTCTTCTGCTGAGATGTACCGGGATCATGCCTTTGTAGAAATGACGGATTTTGCCACTCTGCCTGATTATCGCGGACGTTCACTGGCAAGACACCTGTTGAAAGAGATGGAAATATTCTGTGCGAAAGAGGGTTTTATCACGGCCTACACCATTGCACGAGCTGTTTCTTTCGGTATGAATATCACATTCTCCCGTCTGGGATATAAATACGGCGGGACCCTGATCAATAATACACGGATTGGGAAGGGAATTGAGAGTATGAATGTGTGGTTTAAATGTTTAAGGGCTTAGGGGTTCAGGGGTTCAGGGGTTCAGGGGCTCAGGGGTTCAGGGGTTCAGGGGCTCAGGGGTTCAGGGGTTCAGGGGCTCAGGGGTTCAAGGGTTCAAGGGTTCAGAGGTTCAGGGGCTCAGGGGTTCAAGGGTTCAAGGGTTCAGGGGTTCAGGGGCTCAGGGGTTCAAGGGTTCAGGGGTATTTGATGAGTTACAACTCAAAACTCAAGACTCAAAATTCAACTCATAACTCACCACTCCAACTCACAACTCTCCACTTTTCACTCAAAACTCGGAGAAAGCGTGTTATTGAAAGAAACCAACATAACGGTCCTCGATTTTGAAACAACGGGACCGGTGGCAGATTACCCGGATGAACCCTGGCAAATTGGGCTTATTGTTCTGGAAAAAGGAAAAGTAAACCCGGAAAAAAACCTGAATCGTTTTCTCTACGTAGGAGACAGGCCGATTAATCCCTATGTTCCAGGTCGTCATGCCCGTATCCGGCATGTGTTGAAACGCTCTCCCCGGCTTGTTGAATTGTGGCATGACATCCGGCCATTTATTGATGGGCAGATTTTAGCGGCTCATAATACGGGAACAGAGAAAAAAATTCTGGGAAATGTTTTCCCTGCCCATTCGGACGGAATTTGGATCGACACACTCAACATGAGCCGGCAAGTATGGCCCCAGCTGGAAAAGTATAACCTGGAATATTTACTGGACAGACTGAATCTTACCGACACCGTAAAAAACATCTATCCTGGCGGCCATCCCCATGATGCTTACTACGATGCTGTGGGATCGGCTTTCATATTGGAAATGATTTTAAGGCAACCCGGCTGGGATCGAATGACTGTTAAGCAGGCCCAAAAATTGTCCGCAAAACGGAAATAACTCGTCTGGCCAGTTTCTGATATGATTTGATATATCAAGCGGGCCGTATTTGCGAAATAGACCAAGGTTATATAAATTTTCAATAAAAGTGGAGTTTCGATGATCATTGCAGTGGATTTTGACGGGACACTTGTGGAACACCGTTATCCGGCCATTGGGAAAGAAATCCCCTATGCTTTTGAGGCCCTGAAAATTTTGCAACAAAAGGGACACAAACTCATTTTATGGACTTACCGAACAGGTGATAATCTGACCGAAGCCGTGGAATACTGCAAAAAAAAGGGTGTAGAATTCTGGGCCGTGAATGAAAGCTATCCCGGTGAAAATCATGAAAAAAACAGAAGCCGGAAAATCAATGCGGAAATTTATATTGACGACCGGAATATTGGCGGATTAGTATCCTGGACGGAAATCCTTCAGATGCTCCATCCGGAAGATTACGACCTGGAGTCCCTGTATAAAAAGAATATCAAACGGAATATATTAAGACGTTTCTTTGACCGCCTTCGATAATAAACCCAATTTGTCGATATTTTGTTGTTATTCTTCTTTAAAAGAGCTTAAAAATTCATAGAAAATTTAAAAAACCTGAATAATCAAAAAAAATATGCTTGTTTTATGTCTTGAAAATTGTTTATTTTATAACCGTTGAAAGATAAGGATGTACTGAAAACTACCTTTTCAGGTTTTGCAATAGTCATTTTTCTCTTTCATCATGCTTCTCTCTCCCCAGTCCCGGTCTTCGTACCGGGACTTCTCTTTTAGGGGGCTTTTTTGTCATTTTCGGGTCAGGATTTGGTAAAAAAGGCAGGGTTCAGATCGAGGAGTTCATGTAGCACCAGAGCTACAGCTCCAACGGAGCCTCCCATATTCTGAAAGCAGGAGGGTTTTAAATCCAGAGTTGCTGAGAAGGGACTGAGTGAGCAAGTGTGGATAATTTCCCATAACCGTGAATAAAATAAGGGGTTATTTTCGGTGATCGGGCCGTGAAAAATAAAGGCTTCGGGATGAAAAATATTTACCAGGAAAGCCAGGGCTATGCCCAGATCTGACAGAGCCTGATTAAAGATTGTCAGCACTGTCTGATCGTTTATCAGCAAGGCCTCTCTGAATTTATCCAGGGTGACAGGTCCTGTATAAGAGCTGAGAAGAGAAGAAGTGGTACCCTGTTTCAGCATTGTTTCGACTTTTTGCAAAATCGCATGATCCGATGACCTGTCTTCCAATGTCAGTCGGGGCGTGCCTTCCTTGACGCCCGTCAGGTCATCCAAGCAAATTTGTCCCAACTCTCCGGGGATATCCAGCAGTCTTTTCTCATATACGATCCCGCATCCAATGCCATATCGGATATCAACACAGATGAAATTTTTATAGCTTTTTCCCAAACCAAAATAGAGTTCACCCAGTGAGATGAGATTCGCCTCGTTATCCAAAAAGACCGGAATATGGATTTTCTTTCGGATAAGGGAGACCAGAGGAATGTTTTTCCAACCAAAGGTATGGGAGTATGTGAGAATTCCTTCCTGCCGGTTGACAAGTCCCGGAACTGACAATCCTACTCCTCGCAAGTGCCCTTGGGAAGGTATTTTAGATTGCAACCCCTCGATACACTGGATGACCATGCGGTTCACGTTCTCCACCGTTGCCCCGGCGGGTGTTTTCATCGTGATAAACTCCCGGATTTTTCCGGTCATATCCGCCAGGATACAGGATGAGGTCTCTTTTTCCAGATCTATACCAATCGCATAATTTTGATTGGCTGGGAAATGAAATAACTGTGATGGGCGTCCTCCTTTTTCACCGGATTCCCGGTTTCCGGAGGACACAACCAATCCTAAATTTTCCAGATTCTGAAGGGAACGGCTGATGGTAGGGATGCTTAAACCAGTTTCCCGGGCGAGCTGATTCCTGGAAATTTTTCCGGTTGACCGAATGAACCGAAATATTCGGGATTGATTCAAATGATATAAATAACTTGGACGGCCTTTTTGAGTTTGATTCATGATCACTTACCGGTTCTTCAGGTTAAACATGATTCATTGTTAATTATACAAATTTATAGAATTGAAACACATAAAAATTAAATTGAATTTGAGAAGTAGGGATAAAATAAAAACGACAGCCCTTAGGACTGCCGTTTTTGTTTATAACTTTTATTCTGGAATAACTTTTAGATATTCCGTGAGAATTAACTGACAATCTGCATCCAGCGGATCATTCCCATTTCAAAGGGGTGCAGCAGGTCCTTATGCCAAGGCCTTACCCGAATGTTGTAGCTGTAGGTCCCTGCCTTTGGAATTTCCACCGTTCCTGCATAGACATATCGTCCTTCGGTATTTTTTTCTTTGAGTTTCAATTCCACGACAGATACGGGTGCTTGATCTTCCTGGTATTCCCTCACCAGGTAAACTTCTACTTTGACATCGTCAGGATTCAATCCGTCCAACATCACATCACAGGTAATTTGCATATGCAATGTATTGATGAATTCTTCCAACGGATTGATTTCAGTAACCCAAACATCTTTCCAGGCATGAACAATTTTTTGTTTCCATTCCACCAGCTCTTTTGCTTTTTTATAATTATCAGCCGTGAGAAGTTGTTTGTGCTCAAAAGCGGGTTTATAAAGGTTGTTCATATAGTCTTTCACCATCCGGTGTGTACTGTATACCGGAGCCACAGAGCGTATGGATTCTTTCATGCGTCGGATCCAGGCTTCAGAATAGGGATCACTGTTGGACCGTTCAAAATATTCCGGTATGATGGCATTCTCCAGTGTGTAATACAGGTTGGCACTGTCCTCACTGTCCTGGATATCGTTATTGGCATATTCTTTTGGTTCGCCGATGGTCCATCCGTTTTTTCCGTTAAATCCTTCCACCCACCATCCGTCAAGGACGGAGAAATTGATGCCGCCGTTTACAGGGACCTTTTCACCGGATGTCCCGCTGGCTTCCCGGGGGCGTCTTGGATTGTTCAGCCAGATATCTACACCGGATACCAGGTACCGTGCCAGGGTCATGTTGTAATTTTCCAGAATGAAAATCTTTCCTAAAAACGGTTCACTCATGCTGATATGGTAAATTTCCTTGATCAGGGATTGTCCCGGACGATCTGCAGGATGTGCTTTTCCGGCAAAGAAAAAGATGACCGGTTTTTCACGGTTAGAGACAAGACGTTTCAAACGTTCAATATCCCGGAAAAGAAGAGTTGCCCGCTTGTAGGTGGCAAAACGTCGGGCAAAACCTATAAACAGGGCGTCGGGTGTCAGATTTTCCAAGGCACGGTCTGTCATGTATTGGGGAATACCATTCCGCTGGTCCCGGTTTCTGATGCGCTGCTTAACCACATCCACCAGCCGCTGTTTCCGGATTTTATGGACATCCCAAAGTCGCCCGGCCGGAATATCGTTGACGGTTTCCCACATCTCCGGATTATCAATGCGTACAATCCAATCGTCTCCCAGGTATTCGTTATAGAGTTTTCGGAATTCCCGGGAGACCCATGTTTCTGTGTGAATTCCGTTGGTTACATGGGTAATGGGAATTTCACACACCGGAATGTCTTTCCAAATATCACTCCACAAACGACGGCTTACTTCACCGTGCAGACGACTCACCCCATTGCAGCTTTTAGCCATCTTCATGGCAAGGACCGTCATGCTGAAGTTCTTGTTGGCATCACGTCCCAGCATGTAAAAGGTATTCCAGTCCAGTCCGTAATTCTGAAAACAATGATCAAAATATTTATGCATCAGGGCTTCGTCAAATGCATCGTGTCCTGCTGAAACAGGCGTATGTGTGGTGAAAATGGAACTGCTGGATACGATTTCTTTCGCCACATCAAAGGCCATATCCTCTTCGACCAGTTCACGGACCCTTTCCAGAACCAGAAAGGCTGAATGTCCTTCATTCATGTGCCAGACAGAAGGCTTATATCCCAGCAAACGCAAAGCCCGAACGCCTCCGATTCCCAACAACAGCTCCTGAGTGATCCGCATTTCATGGTCTCCACCGTACAGTTGGGATGTCAGAATTCGGTCTTCTGGCAGGTTCTCCTGAATGTCAGTGTCCAAAAGGTAGATGGATGTTCTCCCGGCCTGCATTCGCCAGATCTGCGCATATACTTTCCGCCCGGGTAAATTGATAAAAATTTTACGGGGGTTGCCTTTTTCGTCTCGGGTTAGTTGAATGGGAATTTCTCCAAAATCATAGCTTGGATACATGTTCTCCTGATTCCCATCCCCATCTATCTGCTGGTTGAAATATCCCTGTTTGTACATCATACCCACGCCCACCAGGGGGATCCCCAGATCACTGGCGCTTTTACAATGGTCTCCAGCCAGGATCCCCAATCCACCGGAGTACACAGGAACGCTTTCATGAATACCAAATTCTGCCGAAAAATAAGCTACCAGAAAATCCTCTTTTTCCGGGTATGTTTCATCAAACCAGGTGTCCTTTCGGGACATGTAATGATTGAACTCATCCATCACCGACTTCATCATGTTCAGAAATTCAGGATCGTTTGCTTTGGTATTAAATTGATTCTGACTTAGATATTTTAAAAGTTTTAAAGGATTGTGTTCAACATCATACCACAGTTCATCCCCTAAAGTCTGGAAAAGTTTCTGGGCATTAGGCTTCCAGCTCCACCATAAATTGTAACTAAATTCTTTGAGTTCCTGAAGCTCTTCGGGGACAAAACTCTGGACAGTAATCCTGCGAAAATTTTTCATAATTCCTCCATTTGCGAGAAAAATTATTGGAGTTTACCGACGGGGACAAGAAAAATATCACCCAAATATGAGTGAATACCCGAGAATCCCTGAGAAAAGATTCCCAAATGGTGATTGCCTGTTTTTCCTCTCTCCGGATTCCGGTAAATTATATAAAAGATACGAGGTGATATGGCCATCAGCCGAAAAGCTTTTCACGATTATCTTACGCGGGGCGTTTGCATCATTGACGGAGCCATGGGGACCCTGATTGATGATGCCGGTTTGAAGCCGGAAGATTACGCCGGTCATGAAGGGTGTCCTGAAATTCTGAATGTTTCCCGGCCGGACCTTATTGAATCCATTCACCGGCAGTATCTCGATGCCGGAGCCAATATTATTGAAACAAATACGTTTGGAGCTAATGCTCTGGTTCTAAAGGAACATGGTTTGGAAGATCGGACCTATGAGCTGAATTTTGCAGGAGCCCAACGTGCCCGGAAAATCGCCGATGAGTTGAAAGGAAGGAAAAACTTTCATCTGGTAGCGGGTTCGGTGGGACCCGGAAGCCGGATGCCCTCTCTGAACCATGTGAGTCCCGACACCATCTATACAGCCTATAAACCTCAGATTCAGGGACTGGTCGAGGGAGGTGTTGACCTGCTTATCATTGAAACAGCCCAGGATCTGCTCCATGTCAAGACCCTAATCCGGCTTATTTTGGATATTGCACCGGATATTCCTCTGATCGTTTCTATCACTATAGAATCCAATGGCACCATGCTGGCCGGATCAGATATTCCGGCAGTAGTCACAACTTTGTCTCCTTATCCTTTGTCTGCTTTGGGACTCAATTGTGCTACGGGTCCTGAAGGGATGCGTTCTCATCTGCGCCTTTTATCTGAATTGTCACCCTTTCCGGTATTTGCCATGCCCAATGCAGGTTTGCCGGTTCATAAAAAAGGGCGTTTTGTGTATGAACTGGAACCGGAAACGATGGCTTCGGAAATCAAAAGTTTTATACAAGATATGGGTGCTTCTATTGTCGGCGGGTGTTGCGGTTCCACACCGGATCATATCCGCTGTATTGCAAATAAAGCAGCTACTGTGCAACATACATACTCCCGTAAAGTATCTTATGAGTCAAGTGTTTCATCCCTATATCAAAGTCAGACTGTCCGGGTAAAACCGGCTCCTCTTCTGATTGGGGAGCGGGCCAATGCCAATGGATCCCGGGCTTTCAGAAAAGCGTTGCTTGAAGAAGACTGGGATACCATGATGTCCATCGTGAACGGACAGGAGCAGGAAGGGGCTCATGTAGTAGATGTTTCCCTTGCCGTTGTTGGACGGAATGAAAAAAGTGACATGGATTATTTTTTCCGCCGGTTGAATACAGAATGTCGCCTTCCCCTGCAAATTGACAGCACGGATCCTGTAGTTATTGAAACAGCTCTGAAACGGTGTGCCGGTCGGTGCATTGTGAATTCAGCCAACCTGGAAAACGGAGAAGAGGCTTTTCTTGCCATGGCCCGGCTTTGCAAAAAATACGGAGCCATGCTGATTTGCCTGACGATTGATGAAGAGGGCATGGCCAAAACAGCCAGGCGGAAGTGTGCCATTGCTGGCCGGATGATTACACTGGCGGAAAAGGCCGGACTCAGCAGACAGGACCTTTTTATTGATCCTCTTACCTTTACCCTGGCAAGTGGGGAAGATACAGACCGGAATACAGCCGTGGAAACACTCAAAGCTGTCACAAAAATCCGGGAATCTTTTCCGGAAGTCCATCTGTTGCTGGGGGTAAGCAATGTTTCTTTTGGATTGAAACCCCGGATCCGGCATATGCTAAACTCAGTTATGCTGTATGAAGCAGTACAAGCCGGGATGCATGCAGCTATTATCCATCCGGGAAAAATCATGCCTCTTCCGGATATCCCGGACACGTTACAAACCCTATGCCGTCATCTCATTTACAATGATTTCTCGGAGGGGGATCCTTTGATTCAGCTGATTCAGGCTGGCGGGGAAGAAATCCCTCCGGAAGATGTATCCAATCAGGAAGAGATCTTACCGGAAGAAATCCTGAAGAAAAAACTGCTTCATGGAGATTCGGCCGGCCTTGAAGAGGTGTTGTTGACATTGAAACATAAAAGTTCTCCCCTGAATATCATTAACGATATCCTTTTGCCGGGCATGAAAGAGATCGGAGAACTTTTTGGATCGGGGAAAATGCAACTCCCCTTTGTCCTGAAATCGGCATCTGTCATGAAAAAATCCGTGGATATTCTGAAACCCTTCATGGATAAAAACGAGACGATGATCCAGGGTACAGTGGTCCTGGCAACAGTACGGGGCGATGTCCATGATATCGGAAAAAATTTGGTGGATGTGGTTTTATCCAATAATGGATTTATCGTTCATAATATCGGTATTCGACAAACACCCGAAGCAGTGTTGAATGCAGTTCAAACCATTCAACCCGATGCCCTTGGCCTCAGCGGACTCCTGGTCCGGTCTACCCTTGAAATGAAAAATACCCTGATAGTATTGAAAGAAAATCACATTACTATTCCTGTTTTACTGGGGGGTGCTGCATTGACGGAATCCTTTGTCCGTGAAGAACTGGCGCCTGTATATGGAGGTAACGTTTTTTACGCTGCTGATGCTTTTCAGGGCTTGTCTATCCTGAATGCTTTAGACGAGAAGATGGAAGAAAAAGATATTCCACAAAATAAAAAGAAAAGGGAGAAAAGTTCATCTGAAAAAGAAGAATGCCGTCAAACCGAGATCCTTGCCTATGAGTATCCCGGTCCGCCTGTTGAGGGTGTGCAGATCCGGCAGGAAATCGATCTGGATACCCTTGGTAACTATTTGAACCGTAAAACTCTGTTTACCTTTCAGTGGCAGTTGCGCAAAGGGAAAATGTCCCGTGAAGAATATGAAACTTTTTTAAAGGAAGAAGGTGAAGAACGCCTGGAAGAAATGCTTCACCGGGATGACATCCGAAAGTCCTTCCATCCCAGAGCTGTGTATGCTTATTGTCTGGTTCAAAGACAGTCGGATACGGTGCTTTCAGTGCAGCTTCCCGGCAGTTCCGAAAGATTTAATTTGTCTTTTCCACGGCAAGACAAGGGTGAGTGTCTTTCCGTGATCGATTACTTTTTACCGGACCAGGAGGGACTTCTGCCCATTCAATGCGTGACCATGGGTGATGAAGCAGTCCGTACCAGCCGCCGTTTGTATGCATCCCATGATTATGCCGAATATTTCTTTTATCATGGACTTTTAATGCAATTGACCGAGGCTCTGGCTGAAGAAAACCATGCCCGGATTCGCCATGAACTGGGTTTGGATAAACATAAAGCGGAAACATATCAAAAACCCGGAACTTTTCAGGGGATCCGTATCAGTCCGGGTTATCCCATGGCGCCTGGACTTGAAAGTCAAAGGACGATTCTCAAGCTTCTAAAAGCTTCAGATATTGGCGTGAGCCTTACCTCAGGATATCAACTGGTACCGGAATGCTCTACCACTGCCCTGATACTGATTCATCCCGAAGCAAAATACTTTAAAATATAAATATAAAAAAGGGTCGATTTTATGCATAGCAACCTGTATTTTTACCTATACCAGGGAGGGTTTTCCCATGATGAACGAAAACAGCAGGAAGCTGGATCAACATAGAACAGATATTCTTCGCTTGAGTCTGCAAAAAATGATTTCTGAAGATGTCTGCAATATCCGGAAAAACCGGGATATTTGTGAACGGGACCTGAAATACATTTTACAGTACCTGTCCCAGGCAATAGCTTTGGATTCACCTATTCTGTTTCAGAATTTTACAGCCTGGCTGGCTGATGTTCTCATCAATAAAAAGATACCCGTGAATCACCTTCGGATCAGTTACGACATATTGCAGAAAGGGATTTATACGGTATTTCCCGGGGAATCCTGGGTGGATCCGTTCTTTGCTGGAGCAGACGGAAGTTTTAACATGGTTCAGGAATCACGGGAAGGGGATATTCTCCCGCCGGAAAATACACTTTCGGGTCAGTATATCCGGTATGTCATTCGGGCGGACCGGAATAAGGCCCGGCAAATTGTCATGAAGGCCCTTCAGGAAGGAATGACTATTTCAGATCTCTATCTGAATGTGTTTGAGCCGTGCCAGCGAATGATCGGGCGATTGTGGCAGACCAGTGTGATCAATGTTGCCCAGGAGCATTACGCGACGGCTGTAACTCAGATGATCATGTCCGAACTCTATCCCCGGATTTTTACCTCGGAAAAAAACGGCCGGAAAATGGCTGCCTTTTGCATCGGATCTGAATTGCATGAACTGGGTATCCGGATGGTGGCGGATTTTTTTGAAATGGACGGATGGGATACCTCATTTTTTGGTGCCAACGCTCCCATTCCCGATATGTTAAAAACCCTTCGGGATGAAATATTCGACCTCATCGCTGTATCCACTACCATGATGGTTCATCTTAAAACGCTGCAGGTTTTCATACATGATATTCGGGTCCAGGACCCTCTGAAAACCATGAAGATTATGGTGGGGGGTTACCCTTTTCTGGTGGATGGGGATTTGTGGGAAAAGGTCGGAGCAGACGGAACAGCCAAAAACGCGCCAATGGCCGTAAAACAGGCTGCAGAATGGTTCGGATTATGACCGAACAACAAACAATACATTTTGCCCTGCAGACTGATGAAATTGGAAACATCCGGAAAATTCTCCGGGACGATCACGGTTTGGTATCGAAAAACCGGGTCAATCTGGGAGAATTGGTGGAAGATAAGACCCGACTTTCCAATTTTTTCCATGAAATTGTTTATCATGGTTCGGCTGCTATTCAGGACATAAGTCTCCGGAATACACCGATGACGGTTCAGCTTATCGGTGCCAAAACAGAATCTGGTTTAACCATCATTTGCACTGCCGAAAATGCGGTTCTTCTGGATTATATCCAGGATCTGACTAGCATGAACTCCGTTCAGACAGATACCATTCGTCATCAATCCAAATTACTGTCAAAAAAGAATTTTAATGAAGATGATTTTTTAAACCACTTTTCACAACTGAACAACAATCTTGTGGATTTACAACGTAAGCTGGTGAAGAAAAATGAAGTCCTGATGCGGTTGACACTGCAGATGAATACTGTTTTTGAGTCGGCAGGACTCGGATTTGTTTTTTTGAAAAAGGATGGAAAAATCGACACGTTCAATGCCATGGGAACAGATTTTTTTCACCGCCTTACCGGACAGACCATCCAGCCGGGCATGTCGATTCTGGAACTGGCAGTACCGGATTCAGCCGATGGTATTCAGGACTTGCTGGTAAAAAGTCTGGAAGGAATTTTTACTTCTGCTGATGTCTATGCAGATGGTTGGTTTGAAATACGGACAACTGCTGTAAAAGATGACAGGGGGCGTCAGAAAGGCGTACTTTTGATTTCTGAGGAAATCAGCCGGAGAAAAAACTACGAGAAGACCATCGAAAGCCAGAAAGAATTCCTCCATCTCATGAACAAAATTCTCCGGCACGATTTGGCAAATGTCTTTACCATTACAAAATCTGCCACATCCCTTTATAAGAGAACATTGAATGAAGAGATGCTGGACAGCATCGTGGAGGCCTCAAACCGGGGCATCCGGATGATAGACCGGATGAAAAATGCCGAGAAAATCCTGCATGCCCCGGACACCCTCCGGCCGGTATCTCTGGAAGGGGCTGTTTACCGGGTGATGAGGGATTATAAAAACCTGTCATTTACCTGTCAGGGTCAGGGTTATATTTACGCCGACGACCTGATATACTCTCTGTTGAATAATCTTGTGTCCAATGCAATTCGTCATGGCAAGGCAACGGAAATGTTGTTTGAGATTTTCGAAGAAAGGGATGCGATGGTGTTAAAAGTTGCCAATAACGGGAAACCCATACCGGATGAGATCCGCGACAAAGTATTTGATGAAAATTTTAAATTTGGTAAAACAGCCCATACCGGCCTTGGTTTGTTTATTGTTCAAAAGACAACACTTCGGTACGGGGGAATGGTGAAAGTGGAATCCTGCAAAGACTGGAATACCTGTTTCATTTTTACCTTTCCAAAAATCATGGAACCGGGAAAGACAATAAAATCAGAAAATCGGGACTAAAAAGAACGGAATATTGAGTATGAAACGATCACCGGGACAATGGACGCGGAGAGATTTTATTAAAACAAGTTTTTTCACGGCAGGCGCACTGGCACTGGGGTGTTCAGTTCGCTCCCGGCTGGACATTCTCATCCAAAATGTCCGGATTGCAGACGGAACGGGCCAGGAAATATATACGGCGGATATTGGGTTACGCGACGGGAAAATCACGGCTATCGGATCCCTTAAAAATGCCACTGCGCACATGACCATTGATGGGAAAAAATATGTGGCGGCTCCGGGTTTTGTGGATATCCACAGTCATACCGATCTCGAATTGCTGGCAAATCCCCATGCAGAAGGGAAAATTCGTCAGGGGATTACGACGGAGGTCTCGGGAAATTGCGGATTTTCTCCTTTTCCCCTGACAAAAATGGATGTGGAAAAAATGCGACAAAAGCTCCGGGATCAGTATCAGGTAGATGAATCCTGGAAGGATTTGGATGGTTTTTTTCGTGCCATTGAAAAGCGTGGGACATCCATAAATTACATGACTCTGACAGGTCATGGATCCTTACGGGATACAGTGATGGGATCATACGACCGGGCTCCCTCCGCTGATGAATTGAAAACCATGAAACAGGTATTGGCCCGAACCCTTGAAATGGGGAGTCTGGGACTCTCAACAGGATTGGAATATGCCCCGGGGAGTTATGCCAGGACGGCAGAGCTTATTGCCTTATCCGAAACAGTGGCAGAATATGGTGGATTATATGCCACTCACATGCGGAATGAAGATGACCGGGTAGAAGAAGCTATTGAAGAAGCGTTGGAGATCTCCCGCCAGGCCGGCGTTTCTTTGCAAATATCTCATTTAAAAGCCTGCAACAAGAATAATTGGCACAAAGTGGATGCCATGCTTTCGATGATCGACAAAGCCCGCCAGGAAGGAATCCCTGTCCATGCAGACCGCTACCCCTATATTGCATGGTCTACAGGACTTTCAGCCTTTTTACCGGTATCTGCGCGACAAGGAAGCACGGAAGAGATAATAGAACGGCTGAGAAACCGCGACAACGAAGAACAGGTTAGGAATTATATCCTTGAACGGGGTGCAGGAATCGGCGGTTGGGATCGTGTGCTTATTAGCAGCTGCCCCGGTGATGCGGGAAAAGATTTTGAAGGCAAAACATTGCAGGATATCAGCCATGAACTGGGTTTGAATCCTTACGAAACGGTACGAAAACTTTTGATAGATTTTAAGGCGGATGTTTCAACCATCGGTTTTGCCATGGAAGAAAATAATCTAAAAAAAGTCCTTAAAGCAGAATTTGTCAGCATCGGATCAGACGGCTCGGTCCGGGCAACTTACGGTCCCCTCTTCAAAGGGAAGCCCCTTCCCGCTGTTATGGATCCTTTCCCCGGGTTTTAGCAAAATTTGTCCGGGATGAAAAGGTGCTGACTCTTCCGGAAGCCGTCCGAAAAATGTCCACCCGGAATGCCCTGAAAGTGGGGCTTACAAACAGGGGTTTTATCCGGGAAAAGTACGTGGCGGATCTGGTTCTTTTCAATCCGGATACCGTACAGGATAAAGCCACATATTTGAATCCCCATCAGTATCCCGAAGGAATTCCCTATGTCTTTGTAGAGGGTGTACCTGTTATCCGGGAAGGAAAACATACCGGGAAACATCCCGGTAAAGTCCTAAGACATAAAGGTTAAATAAAAATAATCTATTAAGATAAACATTGAATCTTTAGCTGGATCCTTGTAACGCGGGGACTCTTGTGTCCACTAAAAAACCAGATTCAGGAGTAACCGTTGGGATTTTTTTCACAAAACGATACACGAACCCTTAAAACACATCTATCAGGCATGGTCAACCCGGTACAGCTTGTTTTTATCAAACGTGACACAAAGTGCCCTTATTGCTGTGAAACCGGGGAATTACTCATGGAATTTGCTGAATTTTCTGCTAAAATTCAGGTGGTTGTGTACGATGCAGACAAAAATACCGATGAAATCGGTGAACTGAATATCGAGAGGGTTCCGGCACTTGCTCTTTTGGATCACTCCTTGAAGGATACGAGGATCCGGTTTTACGGGATGCCCGGAGGATATGAATTTCATTCCCTTCTGGGGGCGGTTCTTGTTGTTTCTAAAAGACGGACCGGGTTACCGGAAGATTTGGTCCGGAAGATTCGTCTTATTGATACACCGCTTCATATACAAACGTATGTTACACCAACCTGCCCTTATTGCCCTTTTGTGATACGGCTCATCCACAAAATGGCATTTCTGAATCCCCTTATCCGGGCGGATATGATTGAAGTGACGGAATTCCCTGAACTGGGAAACGAAGCAGGTGTTAAAGCCGTTCCTAAAACTATTGTCAACCATTTTGTTGATCTGGAAGGTGCCTTGCCTGAAGATCAGTTTATTGATAGAATTATAAAAAACGTTAATAAATAATCTGGAGGATTGAATGAAAGTAACATTGCATGGACTGGGGGATCATTTAACATTATTGGCAAAAGGGGATTCAGGTCATTGGGTTGTTCTGGATGCCGATGAATCTTTACATGGCTTTAATGCAGGGACACGGCCTATGGAGCTGGTTCTGGAAGCTTTGGGTGGATGTACAGCCATGGATGTTTTATCCATATTGCGAAAAAAACGCATGAATTTTGATCGTTTTTCCATGGATATTGAAGCGGAGCGGGCAGGTGAACATCCGAAAGTTTTTACAAAGATTCACGTGGTTTACAAATTTTGGGGGAATGAACTCTCGGAAAAAGCCATTGCCCGGGCCATTGAACTCAGTGAAACCAAGTATTGCAGCGTGAGTGTCATGTTGAGATCTACGGCGGAGATTACCTCAGAATATCTTATGAACCCGTGAGCTTTTACACGATAAGTTTGGGTTGAAAAGAAAGAAATCTTTCTTTCTTATTAAAATATTATATATATTTAATGAGAAAAAAAAGTGACAAACCCCAAGCAGTTATAAAAAATCTGTCTTTTTGAAAGGGAGGAAACATCAGACAACGTCTATTTGAATCAGGGGAGAGACATGTATGAAAAAAATACTTACTATTAGTCCCGGTTCCACGTCCACGAAAGCAGGCTTATTTACTTCCGAAGGGAAAATAGATGAAATATCCGTTTCTGTAGAGCCGGAATATGCCCGAAAGAACGTGGTACAGGAATTCGCATATCGCCGGGACTTATTAAAGCGATTTTTGGAAAAGACCGATTTATCAGGGCTGGCTGCCGTGGTTGGCCGGGGAGCTCCCCTGAAGCCTATGGAGGGCGGTGTGTATAAAATTACGCCTAAACTGCTTTCGGATCTTCGGGAATGTCGGTATTCCAATCATGCCAGTAATTTGGGGGGATTGCTGGCTCATTATTTTGGGGAATTGTACCATGTTCCGGCATGGATCATTGATCCGGTGAGTGTGGATGAATTTGACGAGATTTCCCGGATTTCTGGTGTTCCTGAGATCAAACGTCGCAGTCGCAGCCACGCTCTGAATATTAAAGCAACGGCTAGAAAATGGTGTGACGAATATGGGGCAACCCTTGAAAAAGAAAATTTTGTGGTCGCCCATCTGGGAGGTGGTATTTCTGTTTGTGCCTTAAAATTGGGAAAGATTCGGGATGTGAATGATGGTTTGCTGGGTATGGGGCCTTTTTCACCGGAAAGGGCAGGAGCACTCCCCATCAGTGGTCTGCTGGATTTGGCTTTTTCCGGAGATTATACCCGGAAAGAACTGGATCATTATCTTTCCCGGGAGTGCGGATTAAAAGGGTATTTGAAAACCAATGATGCCCGGGAAGTGGTAAGACGGATTCAGGAAGGGGATGAATATGCCAGGCTGATTATGGATGCCATGATCTATCAGATTGAAAAGGAAATTGGAGCCATGCTGGCGGCTTGTCACTTTGAAGTAAAAGCAGTTTTGGTCACGGGTGGTTTGGCCCATTGTTTGTATATTACCCGTCAGCTTCAGGATCATTTTTCCCGGTTTAATATTTATATTATCCCCGGTGAAAATGAGTTGGAAGCGATGGCAGATGGTGGATTCAGGGCGCTGAAAGGAGACATTCCCATTCGGGATTATGTGTGAGGATATCATGAGATTTACAGATTTGTATGAACGGGTTTCCACCCGGGAACCCAAAAATTGTAATGTCGTAAATCCTGAGGCGGATTCTGTGTTTGAAGGCCTTAGGCAAGCGGCAAACCAGGGTTTAATCCGGCTTCGTCTTTTCGGGAACCGACCCCTCATTGAAGAGAAGGCGGAACAACATCAATTGAAGATCTCGGCTGTTTATCATGCTCCATCACCGGTTGAAGCGGCAGTGGCAGCCGTAGCTGATATCCGGGAAGGTGCAGGAGATTTGATCATGAAGGGTGATATTCCCACAGCAGATTTTATGAAACCCATTTTGGATAAAGAAAAAGGGCTTCGGACCGGGAAAGTTTTGTCCCATGTGGCAGTTTCTGATACACCAGCCTATCCCCGGCTCCTCTTTGCGGCGGATGGGGGCATTAATATTGCGCCGGATCTGGAGACAAAGAGAGAAATTACAGAAGGGACCGTTGCTTTTGCAGAAAAAGTGTTGGGTCGTAAACCCCGAATTGCCTTTGCGGCAGTTATTGAAAAAGTAAATTCCAAAATCCCGGCTACCGGTGATGCTTTTGAACTGGCGCGGGAATATACAGAAAAGGGATATCCTGCTGAAGGTCCCATGGCCCTGGATGTGATTTTATCGGAAGATGCCGCCCGAAAAAAAGGGATACCATCGCAAATTTCCGGAAAGGTGGATGTGATCATTTTTCCGGAAATTACACCGGCCAATTTTATGATCAAACAGATGATCTTTTTGGAACAGGCGAAAGCCGGCGGACTTATCCTCAATGCATCTGTACCGGTGATTGTATTATCCCGTTCCGACACGGCCGAAACAAAATTAAACTCTATCGTGTTAAGTCTTTTATAGGCTTGTAACCTCCCAGATAAAAATCATCTAAAAAGGATGAAATGTGAAAGATGAACTTGAGCTCATTGAAAAAGCGCAGAACGGAGACCGGAAAGCCCAGGCCCAGCTCGTCCTGAGATATGAGAAAAAAGTCTTCAATCTGGCCTTGCGAATGATGCGGGATAAGGAAGATGCTGAAGATGTGATGCAGGAAACTTTCCTGACAGCTCTGCGGAAACTTCATACCTTCGAAGGACGGTCCCAGTTTTTTACCTGGCTTTACAGGATCACTATGAATATTTCACTTCAAAAACTCAGGGACAGGAACAAGGGGAGTGCCATGGTGTCTTTGTCCGATCCGGATATTGAATCGATTCACGGGCAACACCTGTCAGAATGGCCGGCTTTCAATCAGAAGCTCATATCCAACGAAGAGTTTCGGAAATTGCTGGATAATGCGGTGAAAGAACTCCCGGCGATATACCGCTCCGTTTTCATTCTGAGAGATTTGGAGGGCCTTTCCACCATCGAGACCCAAAAACTACTGGATCTTACTGAATCCAATGTTAAAGTCCGCCTGATGAGGGCCCGCTATTATCTCAGACAGAATCTGCAAAAATATTTTCAGGAAGGTCAGTTCAATGAAAAATGAAAAAACCGAAAAAAAACCGTTAACACCCTTTGAAAAACTCTGCCTTGGCCTGTCCCAGGATATGGATGAAGAGATCTGCAAGGGAATTGCCGTTGAACTGGAAAAGTGTCCCGATTGCCATTTCTTCTACAACTCCGTGGAAAAAACGATTGAAATGTACCGGCAAGTAGACAATGAAAAGGATATGGAAGAAGAAATGGAATTGCGGCTTCTGAATGTTCTGAATCTTGAGGATTTCAAGGAGTGAAAAAAATTGAAAAAAATGAAGGACCTTGTTAAATTAATAGGCTATTACTATGCTATTTGACAAGGCCGGATTTTGGGAGTGCTATGGAACAGAAACGAGTGATTATTTTTACGACCCCCACGTGTACCTTTTGCAAACAGGTGAAGCGGTATCTCATTGAGAAAAAGATCCGGTTCAAAGAAGTGGATGTAAGCCGTAACACAAAAGCGGCTCAGGACATGATGCGAAAAAGCGGGCAACAAGGAGTGCCCCAGCTATGGATAAACAACAGACCCATTGTAGGTTTTGACAGACCCAAAATAGATAAAATGTTAAATCTCAAAACATGAGAGTCGGAGGAAATTCATGAAAATCAAACCACTTGATGATCGCGTGCTTGTAGAAACAGCTCCCCAGGAAGAAAAGACAGCCAGCGGGATTATCATTCCCGATACGGCCAAAGAGAAAAAACATCTGGGGACCATTATTGAAGTGGGAACAGACGAAGAGCTGAAAGAACTCGTCAAACCCGGTGATAAAGTACTCTATGGAAAGTATGCGGGAGAAGAGATCAAGTTGGATGATAAGGAATATATTCTTCTCCAGCGGAGTGATATTCTTGCAATTATAGAGGACTGATCTTAGGAAAAATCATAAAAAAAGGGTGCGAGGCACCCTTTTTTTAATGATGAATGATGAATGATGAATGATGAATTAATAGTCATCGCGGGCGAAAAGATACATGAAGCTTTTAGCAGCACGGCTGCTTGAGAACATACCCATGAGGGCTCCGGTGATTATGGAGACGGTGTAAATAAGGGGTGAGAAGGCCAGGGAGACATCAAATATATACTGGACTGAAAAATTAATGACCTGAAAGGAGAGGTGGAGAAGAAAACCCGCAAATGCACCTCCCAGAGCTCCTTCCAGAATTCCTTCCAGAATATAGGGCAGGCGGATAAACAAACCACCGGCACCCAACTGCTGCAAAATAGCAATCTGTTTTCTCCGGGCATATACAGATAATTTAATCGTGTTTCGAATCAGAATGTTCATGGCTATAATCAGGGCAAGTATCACACCGATTCCCACAAGGGTTATCAGTCGAATATACTTTTCTATTAATATCAAAATTTCTTTGTGATACTTGACATCTTCAACACCCTGGAATTCAGATATGCGTTTGGCCACATTTTCCACAATATCCGGATGGGTCATTTGTTTGTATAGTTTAATATTGAAGGAGGGAGGGAGGGGATTTTCATCCAGAATATCATGGATATCCTCTCCAAATTCTTCCTTGAAAATTCGGGCTGCTTCCTCCTTGGAGATATAATTGATCATTTTTATCTGGTGAATATCTGCCAGTTTATTCTGAATGTGCGTGATTTCATCCCTGTTCAAATTGGGATACAAAAAAACCTCAATTTCAAACTTATCCTGAAATAAATCAAATGAGGTAAACGCTTTGTACCCCAAAAGGCCCATGCCAATAACGATGCTCAAGGATATCCCGATAGTGAATACCGCAACCAGTGCAGGCAGGCGGGCAGTCCATAAATTGATGAAGGTTTGTTTCAGGATGAATGAAAGACGCATTATAAATCCACCAAGCTTCCGTTTTCCATATATATCCGTCGGTAATCCGTATCTTCAATCAGGGTATAATTATGCGTAGCCATGATGACCGACGTACCCAGGGCATTGATTTTCTTTAATAATTCAAAAACGGTGTTAGCGGCTTCAGGGTCCAGATTGCCAGTCGGTTCGTCTGCAAGAATGAGAAAAGGTTTTTTTACAATTGCCCGGGCAATGGCAACCCGTTGTTTCTCTCCGCCACTTAAGGATCCGGCTTTCTGACGCCACGTTTCCAAAAGGCCCACTTCGTCGAGGATCACACTCACTCTTTCGTGAATGGCTTTTCGGGAGTGACCGGTCATAATCAGGGGCAAAGCGACATTTTCAAAGACATTCAGGTTTTCAATCAGGCGGAAATCCTGAAAGATAATCCCAATACCCTGGCGGAGTTTCAGTATCTGCCGCTTGCTGATTTTCCGGCTGTCCCAGTTTCGGATGCTGATATACCCTTTACTTGGCAGAATATCCATATACATCACACGCATCAGGGTGGATTTACCGCACCCCGTAGGACCCAGCAGCAGGGTGAAATCCCCTTCGTAAAACTGGGTGGTAATATTCCGGATGCCTTCACCGTTTCCGAAATTGACGGTCAGTTTGCTGCACGTAATCATGGGTCATTACAACCAATAAGCGTTCAGATAGTTCATGTGCCTCCAGGTATGTAAATTCTTCTAAAAATAAGAGATTCTGAGTCGGTAATCCAATAAACATTTCTTTTAATTCATGAAAAGGCCAGATACGCTGAGAATGGATTTCCAGAACGCGTTGCTCCCTATGGGTGATTTCCAGATATGTTAGACAGAGATTTTCTCCCTTTAAGTACTCATGCCTACGGTGGACAATATCCCCATTCCGCATATATTTTGTCTCGTCCTGATGGATAAAATATTTTTCAATCAAAGCCGGAAGGGCAAAATCAAAATATAGACTTTGTCCCGGTTTGCAGGATTTTTGCATGCGATGAATATAATGCTTTAAAGCCTTCGTATCTTTTATGTAATTCAAAGAGTCGTGGAGATTGAGTCCTAACGAAAAGCCTTCTGGCATGGTTGCTGTCATCATATCGCCGATAAGCCATTCATGTTCAGGATATTTTGTTTTCGCCTGCCGGATCATGGATTCTGAAATATCCAGTCCACGAATTTGCCGGCATCTGGCGGATAAGTGGTGTAAAAGAGTCCCTGTACCACAGGAAAAATCGATAATGGCATCTGTCCGGATATTGAGTTCGGCTGATAGATCCAGTAAATATTCTGCCCATCCTTCATAATCAATATCTGCCATGAGCTCGTCGTAAAAATCTGCAGACCGGCTATAAGGCGGAATGATATGAAGGGGGTGGCTCATAGGGGCATTTGCCGCGTCATATACAGATAGAGATTAAACACGATATAAATGACTATCAGAATCACTCCGCAATAGCGGTTTAATCCTTTCTGAAGGATAATCATGGGAAAAAGAATAATGACGAGCCCCAGCATGACAGGGATTTCAAAAGTAAAAATGATGGGGTTAACAGGGACATGTTTGAAGAGACTAATACCACCGATCACAAAAAACATGTTAAACAAATTGGACCCGATGATATTCCCCACGGAAATATCTGTCTCATTTTTCACCGCAGCCGTCACACTGGCAGCCAGTTCGGGAAGAGAAGTGCCCACAGCCACAATGGTCATCCCAATCACGATGTCCGGGATTTTGATAAGTTGTGCGATGTAAACGGCTGAGCTTACAAGCCAGTCTGAACCAAAAGTAAGTCCTGTTACACCGATCACAATAAAAAATATGTTCATCCATGTTGAATTTGTTTTTTCCGGCAGCTCTTCAACAATCGGAACCTCTCCGGGATGCATGGCCAGATAGACGGTATAACCCACAAGGATCGCCACAAAAAGAAGACCTTCCCCAAAATTCACACCATCACGAATAAAGTATATGAAAACCAGTGATGAGATAAGGAGAAATATGAGTTCTTTCCGGATCATCTTATAGTGTATGATCAAGGGCGAGAAGAGTGCAGAAAGTCCCAAAATCAAGGCGATGTTGGCGATATTGCTTCCTACTACATTCCCGATAGCAATATCCGACTGTCCCTTGATGGATGCCACAGTCCCTACCAAAAATTCAGGCATGGATGTCCCGAATGCCACGATGGTGAGCCCAATGACCAAGGGTTTTACCCCCAAAATCCGGGCAATATTAGCTCCTCCACGGACCAGAAAATCCGCCCCGTAATATAGCAGCACAATGCCGATGGCAAACAACATCAGTTGTTGTACGAGTTCAGGCATGAATATAAAGTTTATTTTCCTGAATATAGTTCAAGACGGATGAAGGGATCAGATCTGACACATCTTCACCTTTGCGGATTTTTTCTCGTAGGTCTGACGCGCTGATTTCCACAACGGGTCCGTCAATCAAAACACAACGTGGTCGGAAATCGGGATGAATATCTGAGAAATTGTAACCTTTTCTGGGAAAAACACCAAACGAGACACCGAGCGACAGCATCTCTTCAATATCCTTCCATTTTTCTATTTCAGCTATTTGATCCATACCGGCGAGAATGTATAATTTTTTAATGGCATCATAAAGGGATATTAAGTGTCTGACCGTATCAATTGTGTAAGAAGGGCCGGGTTTTTCAAGCTCCCAGGTGCTGATTTGGATGTTTTCCATATCCATAAAAGCCCGTTTGAGCATTTCCAGCCGATGGATTCCCGCTGAAGGATTTTTCTCTTTGAATGGAGATCGGTTTGCTGGCATTAGAATGATCCGGTCCGGTGCCAGTTGCTCTTGTGCCTTGCGGGCATAAAAGAGATGACCGTTATGGACGGGATCAAAGGATCCACCATATAAACAAAGATTCATGGGTTTTACTTTCAGTCCGGGGTGTTCATCAGGGAATTGTAACGGAGTCTGTCCTGAGGTGATTCCAGTTTGGTTTTGTCAATTTCTCCATATATTTCTGACAGTTTCTCCACATCTCCGATCTTCTTGTAACATTCCGCCATATTCAGCAGAGTGGGCTGATAGAGAGGTGTGTCGTAGTATTTATTGATAATTTCTTCAAAGGTGATGATTGCCGCTCTCCATTCCCGTAGAATCATATACAGTTCACCGGCATCAAATACTTTTTTGGCCAGTTTCAAACGACATGTCTGAATCCGTTCTTCAGCCTGTTGCCGGAATTTGCTGTGGGGGTATGTCTCGATGAAATCCTGGTACTGTTGAATGGCATCGTATGTATAGGTTTGATCCCTTTGATAGATAGGGGATAGTTCAAAATAGCATTCACCGATCATGAAATCCGCTTCTTCAGCCAGGTCACTGGCCGGCCAACGGAGCAATAACCGTTGAAATTCGTCGATGGCTACCAGATATTCTTCTAAATAATAATGAGATTTTGCCAGTTTGAATTGGGCGTCATCGGCAATATCACTTCCGGGTGCGTTGTAAACCACAAACGTAAAGTGGTCGATCGCTTTATAATATTTTTCATCCTCATAGAGCTGATTCCCTTTTTCATATCGCTGCATAAAGGAACCGGTATCAACGGTTTTGGAACCGGAACATCCCCACAGGATGACAAAGATGACGGAGAACAAGAGAAAAGTCTGTGTGTAAGATTTCATAAGCCTGCCAAATCAATTTGCATGTGAAACATTAAGCCCTGATTCCGGGAAGACAGATTGGGCACCATGTTCATATGTACACGGTGTGCAAAGCGTTTGTTCCATCGGGTTGTACGAAAATACGCATCAACGGCCGAAAACAGGTGATTAAACATAAGAGCGGATGTAAAATAGGTGGAACGTTTCAAAAAGTCATTGGCATCTTTCCGCATGTTGGCATAGTGTTCCTGATGAGGAGATGAGCGTTGAATCACCTGATAATCAGGATCATCTTTGTATTCCTGCCAGTCATCCCATCCCTGTTTGAACTGCTTGTATTTGCTGATATTTTCGTAAAAGTGATATTCTTTTTCTAGTTCAATCTGATCCCGGTACGCCTGCCAGTCTTCCCAGGTTTCAAAGGTCTGTATAAATTCTGTGAAAGTATAACGATGTGACCCGATACTAAGATAGACATTGTGCGTTTTTTCTGCTGCTGGATTGGTGTAGGGTTGTTCATATTCCCCGTAATAGTCATCCAGCCAACGGATGACATCCCAGTGATTATCGGCAAAAGATTTATAGTCATTTGTTTTGGTGTTTCCTGCCTGATTGTAATAGACCGCACCACTGATGCCTGCCAGTTCAAGCGCGGAATAAAGAATCCCCCATGAATAGGATTGTGAATAGAATTGACCGCTTCCCGGTAAAACGGCAGACATGAGCATCGCTTTTTTTGGATTTTTTTCCACCTGCCCAACCTGGATTTTCTCAATTTTTTGTCCTGACACCGTCGCACTCAGGATCAGAAAAAGGAGGATGATACGTTTCATGATTTTCCTTATAAGGGATCAGTCCTGTTGGGAAAGTTAAAGAGAACGGACCAATAAAACCGCCACTCTTTTCCGAAAGTGACCATCTTTCCATTGGCTTCATCCAGCCGGCTAAAGGAATCCAGGCCATAAACAGCATCCAGTGAGATAGCCAGGGGATAGGCATAAAAGGAGTGTCCGCCCAGGCGGAGTTCGATGCCCACATTTTGTTTTATGTCAAGATCTCCCAATCCGCCACGCCAGGCATCCCCGGCCTGGTAATAGATCCCGGCATACAAACGGTTAAAAAAGAAGGGTTCTAATCCAATGTGCATGTCCGGGATCACCGGAAAGCGATACATCCCCGTCACGACCATTTTCTGGGTTCCTTCGATGGAATAGAAGGGATAGCCTTTCAGTCCCGGACGGCCCCCTCCGTAGTAATGGAAAAAACTGTCAATTTCCGTATTTTCCTGCCAGCCGCTGTTAATAGCCACACTCAGTGCACTTCGGTCCGGAAAAGATACGGGGATAAAAAGTTCGGAATTCAACTCCAACCGGAAGGTGTTTTCACGGCTGTAGATTTCCTGTAAAGTGCTGTATTCCTCACTGATACCAAAATCCTGAAGGTAGCGGTTAAAATCGTAGGCAGCGCTAAGTTTTGTGGAAAAGCCGCGTCGGGGATTGATGTCGCTGTGCCAGTCCGGCACAATAAAATCCAAGGTCCAGTCTGACTGTATTGAGGTCCCTTTAAAATAGGTATACCCAAAGGGATCGTACAAGATGCCCCGGGTTTTGTCGTAATCAGTGATGGAAGCGGAATATTGCTGATGATTGAGGGACAGGTGAAAAAGGTGATTCATCCACCGGTATTCCATTCCTCCGATGGCTTCCCAGAGTCTGAATGAGATATCCCGTTCGAGATCCGTCAATTCATACAGCCGCTCTGACTGGGGATCCAGGTGGTAGGTGACATAATACCCTTCCAAATAGAAGGTTGGCAGGAGGAAATTGAAATCCAACCGGGCATAGATATCCATATCCTTATTGGCAGCGATTCCCATGGATGTATACAAATTATACTTATTCAGGACTTCATTCTGAAAGGCGGCAAAACCCAATTTTGGCTTAAGATAATCAATCATCAGGTAGGGCATGACAAAGAAACGGGAAAATTGGGAGGTATAGGGGGCAGATTCAATGTGAGGCAATTGAGTCGGATCATAATCGTTATCCGGCAAGGCGTAAGGCCGGTACACAGCATGAGCGGGATTGACTGCCTTAGTGGGTGTAAGCCTTGCCAATTTGAAAATTCCATTTTCAAACAGGGTGTAAAGGATGTCTCCCTCCGGGGTACTTTCAGGATAGAAAGCTGCTCCCGTGACATTGGTCAGGAGGAATTCCTCGCCGCTTTCCAGATTCCGGGAGTATAGATTGAAAATTCCCGTCCGGTCCGAGGAGAAAATAATGGACTTTCCGTCCCGTGTGAAAGCAGGATGGCGATTGTCACAATTTTCTGAAGGCAATATCGGATGTATTTCATGGGTTTGGATATCCAGACTATAGATGTTTCTCCCGTGTAACAAGGCCATATCGAAAATGAGGCTTTTTCCATTGGGAGATATATCCATGTCATATACCTGTTCACCGTATGTAAAGGATGTCAAGGGTTCCACGGTGCCATCCGGGGAAACACGGGCCAGGTTATGGCTTCCGTCATGAACAGTAATCACGTATATTTCGCCATCCTCCGAAACGGCAACAGAATACACACGGGCATTCTCAGTGATGAACTCCGTTTCGTCCGTTTCCAGGTCGTATTTTGCCAAATCGAAATAAACTGAGCCATAGATATTGGGAAGGCGTTGTTTTACGTAGTAAATATAGCGGCTGTCAGGGCTCCAGGACATATCTCCCCGAATACGGGAGTGTTTATCCAATGGTTCCAGATGGCCATCCTCCATGAGTCTGAATAAATAGGTCTGTCCCAGATAATCCCTGTTTTCTGCAGCGGACACAATGATTTTCTCACCATCGGGAGAGACGGAGGCATTAAAATAGGCAGGCCCCTTCTGTAGGAGGATATCCCCCTTTTTTTCATGCCTACGGATTGTTTCTGTATCCCGGAGATAATTGGCAGTGAGGGTATCTTGCCAGGCATTGTAGATCTCGCGACCGTTTTTTCCGAAGACGGATTTGAAAACCCGGTTAAAAGACCAGTGCCGGGCCGAGGCGGCCGTTTCAGCGATACGGCGGTGGATAGAAGGACCATAGGTATGGCTCAGATAACGTACAAAGGCAAAACCGGTGTTGTATACAGACTCATTCCCCGTTCCCTTTTTATCAAAGTATGCTGCTTCATTCCAACTGAATAAGGTACCGTGCAAAGCCCTGTCCCTCAGAAGCATATCTCTGTGTGAATCCCAGAGATCCCCACTGCTTTCAGCGAACTGATACTGGGCAACACCTTCAGCCCACCACATGGGGACAACCACATTGGCCACCGGCATGGCACCGATTCCCTTGGGATATTCCATGATAATATTGTCTTTATAGGGTTTTTCACGGTCCAGAATCTGAATATAAGCGGCAGGAAATGTGATGGGAAATTTCATGGCTTTCCCTAAGGAGACGATATGGGAAAACTCATGGGTGAATACATTCCGGATCCAGTTGTGGTTTCCCCTCAGGTCAAATTGGAGAGGGGATGCCCATAGCAGGATTTTGTTTTCAAAATAATAGGCGCCCCCGTTGGCATAATCATCGGTGTCCTGTATCACAATCTGTGTTTTGGTGGCCGGCTCAAAATTATACAGACCTGTCACATGAGGATACATTTCCTCTGCCACTTTCATGACCATCCGGGCTGTCTGTTCTGTCCCGTCGTGATAGTGATACACAAAATGTTCCGATTCAAAGGTATGCCAGTTCAGTTCAGGATGATTGGGTTCTCCCAAAAGAGGAACTGCCAGAAAAGAAAAGATCATCAGGTGAGTAAGGCATTGTTTCAGACATTTCATGGATTTATTTCAGTATTGCCGGTTTAATGATGAAGGTTTTTTCTCTTCCTGATCCTGTGATGGTGATTTTTGCAATGTAAACACCTGAATCAAGAGCGCGGATATCCCAGGGGATTTCATTCCACTGCTGTTGAATAGGGGTTTGCTGAAGTTGTTCCACAAATTTACCCCGTAAATCGTAGATTTTGATATCCACATATTCTGCTTCGACGGCAAAATACCGGAAATAGGTCTTTTCATCTGACACAGGATTGGGATAGTTGTAAATCAGGTCTTTGGCGATCAGAATTCCTCCCGGATAATCCGTAGCCGTGGTTTTAATCCCGAGATACCGGGTTCCCCAAAGATCTCCGTTAGGATATGCCCAGTGAAGAGAATCCCCCTCTATTTCAAGCCGGTCCCCTTCCGAAAAAAGGGCTAACCCCGATCCATAAGAGGATAGAAAGAAAGAGAAAGGTTTTGGAGTGATGGTATAGGATGAAAGCTTTGTACCGCTTTGATCAAGGATATCCACCTGACCGTCAGTTTTTAAAGCCATAATCCTAAGATCATTCTGGTCGAAGTAGACACGCAAGGCGTCATAGAAACTCTTAACGGGGAATCCATTCCAGGGATGACCGTCACTGTCTGTCAGAACCAAAGATTTTCCTGTTTCATGTGTTCCCAGAAGCAGAAAATCCGGTCCCCGGGTTTCGGGCAAATCCAGGGGAATGATCTCATCAATGATCAAATCCTGCTGATATGCCCGGGTATTTATCAGCCGGCCAGCCGTCACATCATAATAATAAAATCCCCCATGATCCGAATCGGTGACAATCAGAGTATCTGAGTATGAAACCATCTTACCGATGGTAAAGGGCAGTTGTTCAACACGGCCTTCATCGGGGTAATGCAGGAAGTTACCTGAACTTACCAGGAGAGAATGATCATATACGAGGGCCCGGCTTGAATCAGAAACGGTTGAAAAGGGACCGGAGACAAGATCCCGGTCAATCTGATAAAGGCTGAATCCGGGATTGACGGCATCATGGTGTGGCAGGAAAAGAGTTTTGTCATAAAGTACAAGAGAGCCAATATCGAGAGCGAAGGAACGGGAAGTGGACGTGGCTGAGATGGCCTTGAAAGGGTTTTCCTGGATTTGATATTGCCTGATGAGACAATAATCATCCTGTGAGTGGATAAGAATAAGCTTGTTTTCATAAGGAAAAATGGCCGTGTTTTCGGCATTGACAGTGAGGGGACTCAGATCTGCAAGGGAAACAAATCCCGTATCCTCCAGGCAAACCAGATGGTTGTCCTGCAATCCGTATGGGATGGATTTTCCAGTATTGTGAAAATCCCATGTTCCCAGGGCTTCAAATCCTGCAAAATGTTCCGGACGTTCTTTGAGGAAATCCAGAGTAAAGGAGGCTGAATCTGGCGTGAAGGTGAATTGTTTCAATCGAATTCCGGTTTCAATTCCTGAAAAACTCCGGGTATTGGGATGGGTCCTGTCGGAAAATTCAATATCTTTGATGTTGTAAATGTGGGAATTGTTATCCAGAAAGCCCATATTTTTCGGGAACCACATATCCCATTTCCATCCCTGGTTCACTGAGCCGCTCAAGGGACCGTAATTTTTACCGATATCGTATCCACCGTCTGCTTCTTCAAGCCGAACCATGGGAATAGTCTGACCGTTGGGATTTTCCGGATACTCAAAAAGGGTTTTGTGGGGATCGTAGACATGCCAGATAAGCAGGCCGGATGCAGGGAGGGTGATATCGTAGTTTTCCACCGCTTCAAGCACACCGGTGGATGGATTGAGGGTGTAATCTGTCAGACCCATCTTCCGGACTTTTTCCAGGGCATCCAGATAGCTTTCGAAGCGTTCATCATCGGGAAGCGTATCTGACAGGTGATTTTGATAGAGAGAATCCAGGCGGATACCGGCATTTTTTCGATATTCCACCAAAAAATATTCCCGGCTGCTGACCGGAATTTTCAGGATATCGCCTGGAAGCAGGGAGTAGCGGCTTGCATGGTCTGCCATTTGGGGGGATTGAATTCCCATGATGATCCGTTCAAAAGCAGAAAGTCCAATGGGTAAAAGTCCGTTTGCGTTATTGGATCCCTGATCCATAAATCCAAAAATGCCCGTTCCCGATCTGCCCGTCTCTGTATTGTAAAGGGGTGGTAACCCAAGAAGAAAACCGGACATCAGGAGAGACGTCCCGTTCAAGGCCACATTGAGTTCCAGTTGATTCTGCATTTCCGGCAGAACGATACCCTGTTTGACTCCCAGGGATTGTATCAGGGCAACGGCTTCTGAACTGAGATATTCAGAGAGGAATGATTCATCAAAATAAAAGGATGGGATATCAAAAGGGGTGGGATCGTACATGTCGGAAAAGTCAAAATCTTGTCCCACACCGGCATGAAAAAGGATAAGGGTTTCTGTTAGGGAATTTTCACCGTGATCCTCTTTGAGGATTCGGAGTGCTTCATAGACCAGCTCAGCCAGGCGGTAGTCCACGCTGTCCGGTTTATCGGCGGGATGATAATAACGGATATTATGGGGAAGGCGTACAGATTCAGCATCACCGGGCAGAATTACGGATGCACTGGTATCAATTTGCAGGGCCTGATGGGTTACATGGCGCCAGTAATGGCTGATGGCTTTCAGATGGGATTGGAAGTAGAGTTTGTGATGTGGTGGAGGATCCAGGATGTATTCATAATCGCTGTCTTCCCAGGTCTGGAGAAATGATCCGTTTCCGGTTGTGACCGGCGTATTATCCTCCTCAAATTCCACCAGAACCACATTCCAGCGCTGGGGCCCCAGAGTTGACATGTTAAATTTTGACGGTGTCCGTAGGGGAAGGGCATAACTTGTTGTAAAAAAAGTGGCGACTAAGAACATCGCCACAATCGTTGATAATCGCAGTCTGTTCATCATGTGATCAATCTTTTCCGAATCGGTACCTGAGGCTGATACGCATCGTATTGGTCAAAGGGTGGTTTTCAGCACCGGCTGTATATCCAAAATCAAAACCCAAATTATGGTACATGAGTCCGAATCCCAGGGTTGGATTGCTGATTTTTCCCGCTTTGTCGTAAATATATCCTGCTCTTAGGGCAATCAGGTCGTTATAAACATATTCAGCTCCGACATTAAAAATCATCTGATCAATTTCATTTTGAAAACTGCCATCATTGATGGATCCCACTTCCACTTTATTCATCACCTTATTGGTCGGATGTCCCCCATATATTCCCCAGCCCACCATTTCTTCACCGGTATCAGGATGATAGCTGACAGCCAGATTGCCGTTTTCATCGTAGTTACCGCCAATCATTTCATTGCCGTTTTCATCATATCCGCCCTGGGGTTTTCCTTCGGCATCATAACCTCCGATGATGCCATCTCCCGAATAATCGATATCGCCTTCATATTTCCAGTCGTTGATCCAGGATGTAAAGATGGCTTTATACCAGGGATCGGCGTATGCCTCTTCCTTGGTATCTTTGTCAATTCTCAAATTACCGTTCCGGTCCATGGGCTGATAGCTGGCTACCAGCAGTTTATTTACATCAAAAACGACGGAGAATTTGTTATGTTGTTTTTCCAAAACCTTCAGATTGATTCCCAGTTTCATATTGGTTGGCATGGGATCTGCCTGGGCGACATCGATAAAAGCCACCTTGGGGCCCAGATTTGAAAGATTCATCCCAAAATCGATTTTGTTCCAAAGAAGCCCTTTATACAAATAGCCAAAATCAAAGGCAAAACTGGTGGAGGACCCCTTTCCTTTTTCCTGAATGGTTCCGTACGGACTCAGCATCTGATATACGATTTTTGCATTCACACCGAAGGCCTGATTTTCAGAAATCTTGGTTCCAAAAGAGGTAGTCACGGCAGCCATATAAGAAACAAAAGTGCCCAGATCATTATTGTTTTCATCCCGCCGTTGTTGTTCACCTAAATTAAGATAGATGATGTGTCCTCCCACGGTGCCAAAGCCGGGAATCCGGTATCCGGTGGTGAGGAAGTTGTAATACATATCATCAACCAGATTCGGGAGCCATTTAAGGTACATGAGTCCCACTTCGTTTTTATCCATATAGGCCAATCCGGCCGGATTCCAGTAAGAAGAATAAGCATCACTGGCGTCAGCTACCTGGGCTTCACCCATGGCTTCGGCTCGTGCTCCGGGAGCAATCAGCAGGAAAATCGCCCCGGCATCCCCCTGGGCCAACAAGGTACCAGAAGATGCAATAACAATGAATATAAAAAATAATATGAATCGTCGCATCATAATTTAGGGTCTCCTTCAAAAAAAAACCGAACGACAATGACACGTTCGGCCTGATTGTTCGTTCAAAGGACATATTTGTCGGTTCACTTTTTCAAATAATCCTTTAACGAACGTTCCTGATGCACACCTCTCTATTTTTTGCGTTGAAAGTTAATACCCTTATATTCAGAATGTCAACATTTCTCTATTATTACTTATATACGACAGAAAGGGCTGACAGTTCCGTAGTGCCCATCATGCATTTTCTTCCAAAACTTTAATCTCTTCCTTGAACTCTGTCACATCTTTAAATTCATGGTAGACGGACGCAAAGCGGATATAGGCGACTTTATCAATTTGACGAAGTTTGTGGATGACTTCTTCACCGATAAAAGAGGATTTGACTTCAGATAAACCTAGTTGCTCAATTTTCTGTTCAATTTCCCAGGCGATATTCTGGATGGTTTTAAGGGGGACAGGCCGTTTGGTACAGGAAAGCTGAATGCTGTGCATCAGTTTTTCCCGGTTGAATTCTTCCCGGGTACCATTGGATTTAATGACAAGGACCGGACTCAGGGCGACATATTCATAGGTTGTAAAGCGATATCCACAGGCTGGACATTCCCGCCGGCGGCGGATACCAATCCCTTTTGTCAGAGGCCGGCTGTCGATAACCCGCGTGTCGGGTTGATCACATTGGGGGCATTTCATGATACATATCAGCTCAGGAGTTCCGGATATAGGGGATATTGATCCGAGAGGACTTCTATTTCCTTCCGAACAGTCCTAAGGTTTTTCTCGTTATCTGGATCGGAAATCACCCGGTTAATAAATCGGGCAATCTCTTTCATTTCTGTTTCTTTGAATCCTCGGGTTGTCAGGGCCGGTGTTCCTACGCGGATACCACTGGTGACGAAGGGACTCCGGGTATCAAAAGGAACCATATTTTTATTCACAGTAATGCCTGCTGCTTCCAGAGCGTTTTCTGCTTTTTTACCGCTGATATTTTTATTTCTCAGGTCGATGAGAACCAGGTGGTTATCAGATCCTCCGGATACAAGGTTAAAATCCGTACTGATCAGGGCATCAGCCAAAGCTTTCGTGTTTTGAATGATCTGTTGACAATAGCTTTTGAATTCTGGTTTCAATGCTTCACCAAAAGCAACAGCCTTGGCGGCAATAATATGCATCAGGGGTCCGCCCTGAATTCCGGGCATCACGGTGGAATCCATAATTTCGGACATCATTTTTGTCCGCCCGCTTTTGGCAGCAGTGAGTCCAAAGGGATTTTCCTTGTCCTTGCCCATAAGGATCATGCCACCCCGGGGACCCCGAAGGGTCTTATGAGTTGTCGTAGTGACCACATCACACCAGGGTATGGGATCTGGATGAACTCCAGCGGCAATGAGTCCGGCCGGATGGGCGATATCGGCCATCAAATAAGCGCCAACTTCATCGGCGATTTCCCGAAAACGGGCAAAATCATAAAAGCGGGGATACGCACTGGCACCGACTATAATCAGTTTGGGTTTGTGTTCCCTGGCTTTCCGGATCACATCATCGTAATCGATACGGCCGGTATCTGCCTTTACGCCATAACTGACAATATTGTAAAGTTTGCCGGAAAAATTGACGGGGCTCCCGTGGGTCAGATGCCCTCCATGGGATAAATCCATGCCAAGGACTGTATCACCAGGTTGACAGTAGGTAAAATAAGCTGCCATATTGGCCTGGCTGCCGGAGTGAGGCTGAACATTGGCATAATCAGCGCCAAAGAGCTTTTTCGCACGTTCTCTGGCCAGGTTTTCCGCCTCATCTACATACTCGCATCCACCATAATAACGGTGTCCTGGATATCCTTCGGCATATTTGTTGGTCATCACATTCCCGGCGGTTTCCAGGACAGCTGGAGAGACAAAATTTTCCGAGGCAATCATTTCAAGGGTTTTATTCTGGCGCTGGATTTCACGAGTTATCGTTTGAAACAATTCCGGATCCTGCTTTTGTAGTACACTAAGCATATTAGCACCCCGTGAGTGAATGAATTTTTTTGACCCGTCTTTTATGACGGCCCCCGTCAAAAGGGGTCGAAAACCACTTGTTTACCATTTTTTTTACGTCATCAAAGGATGAAACCCGGGCGCCCATGGCCAGGATATTGGCATCATTATGTCTTCGGGCCATTTCCACATGAAATTCACTGGTACATAAAGCAGCACGGATCCCGGGGACCTTATTGGCGGCAATACTGATGCCAATGCCTGTTCCGCAAAAAATAATCCCACAGGCATCTTCCTTTTCCTGAACCATCCGACCGACTTTTACACCATAATCCGGATAATCCACCGATTCTTCTGAATCCGTTCCCATATCATGAACGGTATATCCCAAAGACCGTACATATTCCACCGTTTTCTGCTTTATGGAAAAACCGGCATGATCGGAACCGATATAGACTACTGTACTTTGACGGTTCGTGTAATCCAAGCGTAACCCTCTCCCACAGGCTTAAATTCATTGGGACCCACTTTATTGGCATCCGTTGCCAGAAAATAATCCCGCTGACCTGTGATAATCAGTTCGTTACTTTCCAGGAAATTAATCTTGCTGCGGACATTGTTGTTTCCCTGTTTCAGGGCTTCTTTGAAATCCTCATAGGCCATGTGGTATACCAGTTTGTCATTCAGGTTCAGGTTTACAGTATTCGCCTGGGCAATGGCCAAATACACTTCTCCCCGTTCTGCCATGGCCCTGCCATTATGCGGGGGGATAGTTACAGCCTTGTCTGCAAATTGAAGAGCTTTCTGATATTGCCCCATTTCACGGTACAGACTGGAAATTTTAATGAGTAACTCATTGTCTGTGGGATTTTTCTGGGCCAGGTCTTCGTATACGAGAACTGCTTTATCCCGTTGCCCGGTGTTTACATACGATTCCGCCAGCATTTCTGTTAGATTTTTATTTGAAGCATTGTATTTCAAAGCTTCTTCCAGGACCGTCACTGCTTTCACATAATTATTGCTGTCAATCAGACGTTGGGCATACTGATAAGCATACTGGGGATTGGATTTATCGGTCTCAAAATTCTTGGCATAAAGCTCGATGGGATCAACTCCCTTGGCTTCATAGGCCGCAATAATGGACAGCTCGGCTTTCTTATTGTCTGGCTCGATTTCCAGGATTTCTTCAAGAAGGGCAATTTGCTCGTCATAACGGCCGGCTTTGAAATAAATATCTGCCAATTCAAACATATATTCTGTATTTCCCGGGTACAGGTTGTTGATACGTGTCCAAGCTTCAATGGTCTTGTCCAGATTGCCCCGGTTGTAATAAGCCATAAGTTTCAGCATGTGAATGTCCATTGGTTTGTAAATCAGCCCCTCTTCTATGGCCCACGCTGCCGAATCCGGCTGGTTATTCCGATAATAACAATGGGCTAAATCCTTAAATAAAGGATCTGCAAAATCTTCCACACATCCCAGCTCAATCACATCCTTGTAATTCTGGATGGCCGCGGACCAGTTCTCCTGAATTTTGTACTGGTCTGCATTACTCATTTTAAACAGGCAGCGATTATAATTTGCTTTTCGGATGGAATCCCGCTTGGCACGCTGAATTGCAGCGATTTCTTCCGGAGATCTTTGTTCCTGTGGGGCACAATTTGTTAAAAAGATTCCTCCCAGCAACAAAGATATTCCAAGAAAAAGAATACGGTTCTGATGCTTTTTCATCATATCATATCTCCTGATTTTTGTTTTTACCGGTATTTACCCCGGGTGTTAAACCACCGCTCAATGGAATTTACAGAAATTTTTATTTGAAAAAATGATTCATTCATTTCAATATTGTCAAAGATATCTCCTGAATTTAAACCGTAATGTAAGCCAACGTCAATACGACTTTTAAAATTATTAAAAGGAATCCCCAATCCGGCGCTGATTCCATAGCGTTGATATTCCGTTCCCAACCCCTGTTTGTCATAAAAAACACCGGTCCGGTAGGTCAGGCTTTGAAAAAAAGGGACAAACAAACCTACGGCACCCCGCCGTTCATATCCGGCAGCCAGATGATGGGATGACGATGAGGAGTAATCCGGATTAACCGGGTTGAAAGATATCAATGAAGAAGCATTCTGAAGATACCTGAGGGTATAATCAGACATCAGGTAATGTCGGCGTCCGATTTTCAGAGCTATGCCGGCTGCAAGTTCCTGCGGGATAATTATGTGATGTGTCAGAGTGGTGTCCGTCGGTTCATTGTATACATATTCACTGTAGCTGTTATATTCCAGCGTTTTGTATTTCATACGGTAAGGATGGGCATAGCGTACTCCTACCGTCAGATTTTTCAGATCCACAACAGTCCCCAGCGTGATCCGCCTGCCGTCAATTCCTTTTGAAAAATACTTTTCAGAACTGAAATATGCATCGTTTGAAAAGCGAATTTCATTGCTGAGGGTGTAGCTTCCGGTGATTAATTCAAAAGCAATTCCACCATAAAGCCTGGGAGCTATCTGATAACCGAAGCCCAGGGAGAGCGAGTAGATATCTCCTATGGTTTCAATGACTTCCGTGATATAGGATGTTTTTATCTGATATTCAGCCTGCGCCGATGAAATGGGATGAATGCCAAGTTGCAATCCCCCTTTTCGACCCACGGGAATCATCAGATTGGCATAATCAAAGCGGATGGATGATTCATTGTAACCGAAATCTGAGATATATGAAAAGCGGCTATTCAACCCTGCTTCAAGTTCGGCGAACTGTATATGGGCTAGTTGGGCAGGGTTTGTGCTTCCGCTCAGTGTGTCGGTGTAGGCGGTGGATATTCCTCCCCGGCCAAAAGCCGAAGCAGAATAGTCCGTTCCATATCTCCCGGTCCCGTACAACTCAAAAATCCCGGCATTCAGACTGGATATAGTAGCAAAAAGAATAATAATTACCTTTTTATGTATGCGTCTCATGAAACTCCTGTTAAAACTCAGTGGTTACAATTTTCATCCGAACTGAATCGGGATCAAAGGCAATTTGGTTAAATCCGTACAACTCATTGCCCAGACGGATAAAGAGTCCGCTGATGGCAGTTCCGCTGTTATCCTGTAAATCCATCAGGACTTCTGTAATGGGAATGTTGACAGAGGGATTGGCTTTATAGATTTTTGCCGGATTTTGATAGCTGCTGAAGAGGAAGTTTTTTGTTTCCCAATCCTCTGAAGTGAATAGGCCGATATACACAGTAAGGGAGTCATGATCAAAGTGAGATTCCAGCAGATTTACAGTGAGGAAAAGTTCGGCATAATTGACGGATTTTCCCTGTACTGCAGGCAGTAAAAGAGATGAAGTGATAAAAGCACGACGAATGGCTCCCTGGGATACAAAAAACGAGGGAGTGCTACCGGTATTCCGGAGTTCAGAATAGGTAAAATCCCGGTTTGCATACACTGTGAATGTACTGTCTTTTATCCCGGAAGAATCAAAAACTGTGCAGGTAAGTTCCAGACGGGGCCAGTTGGGAACCGAATTGTAGTTTGAAGAGTAGTAACCGGCCATTCCTTCCTCTCTGGCAGGATCATAACTTAGGACGATCCCGTTATTTGTGACATCGTCTTCCGGATTCCACCAGCTGTTAGCCACATCGGTGCCTATAGGAATCACAAGCGAATCAGAGGTATAGGGGAAAGTATTCAAGGGGGTTAATTGTGGACTGACAGATTGCCAGTATGTATCAAAATCGCTGGTATCCGACCAGGTATACTCTTCTGTTTGAGGAATTAGAAAGGTTTGAAATGTGAATGATTCCGGATTTCCCCATGTTTGATATTCACTGAGAATAATACGGGCACTTGTGATAATAAGGGAATCCGCATCGGTATCTGTATCATGCAGTGAAGTAAAATTTGTAAAGACCAAAACGGTTTTACAATCAGCATCCCGGTAACCACCGACATAATTGTAAATGGAAGATGAGGATGAAGAAGAATTATATTTTACGGTTAATGAATCGAAGTCATCATGTGTCAGCAGAACCGAATCCACCGTTGCCATTCCCGGCCCGGAAGGAAGCTGTACTTGATCCTTTTCGCATGATGCCATCAGGATAAGTAACGTTAGAAAGAACCAAAGTTTGTGCATAAGCCTCCCTGCAAAAAAAATCCCGGGGGTGTTCAAAACCACCCGGGAATATACCATGAGTTTTTGAAAATATAATCAGATACTTTCGAGAAAGTGGTATAACTGTTTCGCCATGTCATTCCATGTGTTTTCATCAGGATTTTCTATGGAGAGTTTCAGATATTGTTCCCCTTTTTGTTTCAGCAGCTTCGCAACCGAATCTTCAGACAGCAGGTCATTCAGATCTGACATGTCAGGGTGGTCCAGAAGAATCACGGCATGGGAATGTGTGATGGCAGATTTTAATAATCCGAGCGGATCACTTAAATCCTCATTTCCTGTATCAATATGGTATTCATCAAGGATCTCTTTGCGAATGCCTTTAAAAACGGTATCCTGGCTAAGGAGAAGGACGGGTTTTGTTGGTTTGTACCATTCATTATCATGGTAGGACTTCTTAAGAAGATAAGGGATTAGGGCTGATTCGGTATTGCAACAGAGCATGATATCCGGTTGCCAGTAGAGGTATTCAAGGGTTTGGATAGCTGTATGGTCGAAAATTGCAGTGCAGCTTTCCCATTGTTCGTACTGGCTCAGGTCATGGGATTCGGCGATGGGCCGTGTAATTTTTTTGAATAATTCAGGATAGACCAAAAAGTAAACCTGAACACGGGTTTCGGGGATAAATGCCGACTTCACAGAGGGAACAATCTTTTCATCCTTATAGGGGACTGGGATTTCTTTGAGGCGGATCACTTCCCGCAGGATATATTTTCTGTCCGAAATAAATCCATATTTTGGCATATAAAGACGGATATCAATCTTGTTCTCATTATAGATGGTTGATACTCCCTGAAGAAAATCACCGGTCAGAGAAGACTCCGTGAAAGGTGTTATTTTTCGTGTCGAGGCATAAATGCGTAATGTCATAATCACTCTTATTGTAATTGTGTTAACATTTCCTGTGCTTTTTGGTAGTATTCACTATAGGGATAATGGGTTATAAGTCGTTCAAATTCCTCTTTGGCCTTTTCTTTCTGTCCCAGTTTCAGGTAACAGTAACCCAATTTCAATTGGGCATCGTCATATTTCCCTTTTTGGGTGAAGGTGAATACTTTTTCAAATTCCACAAGAGCCCGCCGGTAGTCGCCTTTCATGTAATACGCTTCTGCAAGCCAGTATTGTGCATTGTCTGCCAGCTCATGATCCGGATTGGTCCGTAACAAATCTGAGAATTTTTCGATTGCTTTATCGTATTGTTTGTTCTGAAAATCGCCAAGGCTTTCCACATAATCTTCTTTAAAAACTTCAGGGGTTCGCCGTCCCGGATATATTGTAGCAGCTCCAGAACCGGCGGCAGGGAGTGATTTCAAGGCTTCGTTAAATTCGCTGATTTTATTTTTCAGGTATTGAATATCTTCCAGGATGCTGTAATTGATGCTATCGATGAAAGCCGTGCTTTGCTGAAAATTCATCTCCCCCGATTTAAGCTGTTTCAGTTCCGATGCAAGCGAATTCTGTCGGATATTCAAGGCTTCAATTTGTGAATTGAGTTTTTTGACCTCTTTAATCACAGTTTCCAAATCACTTCGTGAGACAGGCTTGCCGGGGCCGGTTTCAAGCCCTTCAACTTTGCTCTTGACCAGTTCGAGATCCCTGGTAAGTGCATCAATTTTTTCATGTGCTGCCTCATCTGTCAGGTTTTTCGGACCGGAACAACCGAAAACAAGGAATGCTGACAAGATGATACTCGTGATGATAACAGTTCTGCCTTTCATAATAAGCCCTTTTTTATATAGATGTTATTCCACTTAAATAATTTAAATTATTCTGATTAAAAGAACAATGAAAAAGCGGGCAATCTGTTTTATCCGTTGTAGATCAGAAACTTTGACAAGATTGTTATGATACTGTGGATATCCTCGATACCAGCCATTTCCCGGACAGAATGCATGGAAAGCATTCCGATTCCGGCATCCAGGGTTTTCAACCCAAGCTGGGCAGAAACGAGAGGTCCGATGGTAGAGCCGCAGGGGATGTCGGAACGGTGGACATAGGTTTGGATCGGCACACCTGCATCCCGTGCAATTTCCCTGAAAAGGGCGGATGTATACAATGAGGTGGCATAACGGTTCTGGGCATTTACTTTCAATGCGGGTCCCCGGTTCATGTACACCGGATGAGCCGGTTCATGCAGTTCAGCATAATTGGGATGAGTGGCATGTACACCGTCGGCGGAAAAGAGAACAGATTCTGAAAGACTGCGCAAAAAGATTTCGCGATCCATGCCCTGACTTAGCCCAATCCGTTCCATGACGGATCCCAGGAAGAATGAATCTCCGCCCTTGAGTGTTTTGGAACCGGTTTCTTCATGATCAAAACAGACAGTAAGAGCATTGTAATCCGGAACCATCCCTACATGTGGGAGTGCCTGAACAGCGGCATAACACATGGTCAGATTATCAATTCTTCCGGATAAGAGAAATTCTTCCTCCGGTCCACCCAAGGTCGCAGGTTGTGTATCATATAATTCAAGCTGAAAATCTACAATTGACCGGGGATCTGCCCCGATTTCCCGGCCTAGCCACTGAATCAATGCCTTTTGATCAAATGGCTGGTCCGGATTTTCCATTCTGAATAAAGGGACAAGCTGGGTTTGTTTGTTTAGCTTCAGTCCCTCATCATTCACCTGGCGGTTCAGGTGAATAGCCGCCTGGGGTATGCGAAGTACCGGTCGTGGACACTGCCATAAACGTGTAACAACGTTTCCGGAGGATTCCCTCACAAGGATCCTTCCCGCCAAGGATAAATCCCGGTCAGTCCAGCTTGCCAATAAGGGACCGCCGTATACCTCTGCACCTAAAAGAACAGCTCCCTGTTTGACATGTACCGCATTGGGCTTGAGTCTGAACCCCGGGGAATCCGTGTGGGCCGCGGCGATGTTCCATCGTTGTTTTTCAACGGACTTATTTCCTAACATGCCAGCGACAAATCCTGTGTCTTCACGGACAAGATAAAACCCTTTTCCGGGTTCCAAATACCAACGCTCATTTTCCCGGATTTCCCGGTATCCTTTTTGCTCTGCCATGGTTTTCAATGCATGAACGGCATGCGAGGCCGTAGGTGATGCATTCAAAAAATGTATAAGGTTTTGGTTTTTCTTTTTTGAGGTTTTCATCCTTCGATCCTTTCGTGCATAAGTCAAACTTTTTGAAATCTACATGCTTTTTACATGAATCTCAAAAAGAGACTCCATATTTTCTGTAACGTTTCTTTTCGGAAACAGACAAAAAATCCAAAACGAGGTTTGTATGAAAAGGATATTGCACAAATTCTTTTTACTTCTGTTCATGATTACACGGTTGTTTGCAGCTGTTCCGGATGAATTGGTCCACCTGCAGAAATATGAAGTCTTTTCGGGGAAGGAAGATGGGAAAACCTATATCGCGCTTCATTTTGCCATTAAACAAGGCTGGCATATCAACAGCCATGATCCGTTGGATGATTATTCCATCCCGGCCAGTATTTCTTTAAATGAAAATCCGTATTTTTCTGTGGAAACGGTGCAATATCCTGAACCCCATCTGATTGATCTTGAATCCATGGGAGGAAAAAGCTCTGTTTTCGACGGAACAGTCATGATTGGTTTGCATCTGAAGCAAAAGCAACCTGTGCCAACCGGTACCACACTGAGCGGAACCCTTACCTACCAGGGTTGTGATAATGAGGTGTGCCTTATCCCTATGGAAACAGCGTTTTCTGTCCCTGTGGAGACGAATAGCCCGGAAACGGCTATCCCGGTGGAGATTGGAAAACCACGACAATCCCAGTCTATTGAGAAAACTCCGGTTAAAGATTTTGAACCTGTACAAAATTCCGAAGGGCAGGCTTCCGACACAGAATCAATTCTTAAAACAGGTGATTTTCAGGCTCTTGGAGAGGAAAATCCCCTTGCGGCCCGGAATTTTTTCTGGGTTTTGATCCTGGTATTTTTGGGTGGACTTGCATTGAACCTGACTCCCTGTGTATATCCGCTCATACCAGTGACTATCAGTTATTTTGGGTCCCAGAAGGCAAAAGGAAATGTGTTGATTCTGGCGCTGCTCTATGTGCTGGGCATGGCTGTTACATACTCGGTTTTGGGAACTGTTGCGGCTCTCTCCGGAAGTTTGTTCGGTTCCCTGATGACCAACCCAGTGGTCCTGATTTTGCTGGCACTGTTGATGCTTGCCCTTTCATTGAGCATGTTCGGCCTTTATGAATTCCGGCTGCCCTATGCCTTGACCCAGCTTGGCGGTGGAAGCCGAACCGGGTATGTCGGCTCTCTGATGATGGGACTCACCATGGGCATCGTGGCGGCTCCCTGTATCGGTCCCTTTGTGATTAGCCTGTTGACCTATGTGGCAGCCTCTGGGAGTGCTCTAACCGGATTCCTCCTCTTTTTTACCATGTCTCTTGGACTGGGAATTCCCTATATCTTTCTGGCTATGTTTTCTGCTAAACTGGATGCCCTTCCCCGGTCCGGAGAGTGGCTAAACGGCGTGCGTATCTTTTTTGGACTGGTTCTGGTCGGGATGGCGATCTGGTTTATTCACCCCCTCTTGAATCCACCTTTTTCCAAGATTCTCATGCCTGGATATCTGATTCTGGCTGGTTTTTACTATGCTGTTTTTAACCGCGCTGGTGAATCCTCTGCCGGATTCCGCAAAATCAAATGGGTTCTCAGTATGTTCGCCGTGATTGCCGGGACATGGATGATGAAACCGGAAGCAGATACGCAAACCTTGCTGGATTGGCAACCCTATTCAACTGCTGTCCTCCAACAGGCTGACCAAGAAGACCGCTATGTCATGATCGATTTTTATTCCAATAGCTGCGTACCCTGTAAAGAGCTGGATGCCATCACGTTCCGCGATCCGGAAGTTGTTGACATGTTAAAGAGTTTTACTGTCATTAAAGTGGATCTTACACGTGGTGGTGAGGATCTAATTGAAATGTATGATATTAAAGGGTTTCCCACTGTGGTGTTCCTGGATCCTGACAGGCGGGAAATCCGGAACGCCCGGCTCCTGGGTTTTGAAAAGCCCCGCGATTTCCTGAATCGTCTGAAACACCTGAAAAACAAGGAATAAGTGTATTTTCTTTCCTTGAATAACGCGCTTTATATCTATTTCTTATGTTTCAGACCTTTTCCATGATTCTTTAGCAGAAACTTTGTACTTTAGTATCAACAAATAAAAGTTGGAATCGGTTCTCAAAGAGGGGAAAAATCGTGGGGAAACTCATTCGAAACATCAGCCCGGCTTTTCACTGGTATATGCAGAGGATTACCGCCATGATTCTGGTAGTGGGACTCTTTGTTCATTTCTGGGCAATGCATTTTGCCATTGAAAGACCGGTGACATTTGAAAAAGTACAGAACAGACTCTTATCACCCGGATGGGTCTTTTTTGATGTGATACTGTTGATAGCCGTCATCTACCATGCTTTTAACGGTTTGTACAACGTGATCAGCGATTACAATCCCCGGCCTGTCATAAAAAAAATCATTGCCTGGGTACTCTTTTTTGGAGGTACCATCCTTGTAATATATGGCATTTTGGCCCTCTTACCCTTTACGCGGCAGGGAGGTGTCTGATGTCCAACCGGAGACCAGGCTTTTTAAGAGAGTGGATGCTGAATTTCAACTGGGGGATGCTTGCCTTTGTCTTTCACCGGATTACGGGACTGGCTCTTGTTTTGTACATTGTTTTGCATATTTACAGTGTGGGACACTCCCTGGGAGGTGGTGATTCTTTTAACCAGATGATGAAAGGATACAACACACCGGTCGGACATGTACTGGAATATTTTCTGCTTTTAGCAGTTTTATGGCATATGTTCAATGGAATTCGTATTACGGTGACGGATTTTCTTCGTTTCTCCCATAAACAAAAAGTGCTTATTCTCTGGGTCTTTATTTTAAGTGGTATGATTGCATTGGCCTCCTTATTACACTTTATTCCCGAATTGAAAATCCTGTTTGGAGGAAGCTGAGTTATATGGTTACATCGGATGTGATTGTGGTTGGAGCCGGATTAGCGGGATTGCGGGCAGCATTGGAATTGAATCGTCACAATGTGAAAGTCGCCGTCGTCACGAAAGTTCACCCCGTCCGCTCCCATAGCGTGGCTGCCCAGGGAGGAATCAACGCTGCCCTGAGGAACCATCCCCGTGGTCAGTTTGACAGTCCCGAACTCCATGCTTTCGACACGATTAAAGGCAGTGATTATCTTGCCGATCAGAAAGCTGTGTTGAAAATGACCACAGAAGGTATTGATCGCATATACGAGTTGGAACACTGGGGAGCCCCTTTCAGCCGGACGGAAGACGGGCGTATCGCCCAAAGACCTTTTGGAGGTGCTGGTTTTCCCCGTACCTGTTACGCAACGGATAAAACCGGCCATGTGTTGCTTCATACCCTTTATGAACAGGCCTTGAAATTTGAAGCCGCGAGTGAACGGGCTGATATGCAGATTTTTGATGAATGGTTTGTAACCCGTTTGATCGTGCATAAGGACACCGCAAAGGGTGTGATTGCCTTGAATATCAATACAGGTGAACTTGAAATTTTTACCGGCCAGGCGGTGATTTGGGCGACAGGCGGTTCAGGCAGGGTTTTCGGCCGGACCAGCAACGCGTACATCAATACCGGCTGGGGAATGTGCGTCCCCTTTTATGAAGGAGTTCCCCTGAAAGATATGGAATTTATTCAGTTCCATCCTACCGAACTCTACACGAATAATGTGCTTATTACAGAAGGTGCACGGGGCGAGGGCGGTTTCCTCCTGAATAACAGACAAGAGCGGTTTCTGGCAAATTATGAAGATTCGGCAAAGGCTATGGAGATGGCTCCTCGGGATATTGTCGCCCGGAACATGCAACGGGAAATTTTAGCCGGCCGGGGTGTGGAAGGAAAATATATCCACCTGGATCTCCGTCACCTGGGAAAAAAGAAAATTCTCGAAAGGCTTCCCGGAATTCGGATGCATGCCATCCATTTTGCCGGTGTGGATCCCATCTACCAGCCCATTCCTGTTGCACCAGGTCAGCATTATACTATGGGAGGGCTGGATGTAAATCTGAATACGGAATCAAAAATAAAGGGATTTTTTGCTGCCGGTGAATGTGCTTGTGTAAGTGTCCATGGATCCAACCGACTGGGAGGGAATTCACTCCTTGAAACAGTTGTTTTTGGAAAAATTGCCGGCGAGTATGCTTCCGCCTATTTTAAAGATGGGGGGGGAACAGATGTCCCCGTGAGTTTTTTGAACCAAATCCTCAAAGAGGAAGAAGATAAAATCACCCGTCTGCTGAAATCCAAAGGGAAAGAAAACCATTCCGCCATTAAGCACGAACTGGGGAATGCTATGGATACAGGGGCCGGTATTTTCCGGGAAGCCCGAACAATGAATGACTCGTTGGAAAAGGTAAATGAGCTCAAGGAAAGATATGAGCATATCGGGTTGAATAGTAATGGACGGATTGCGAACTTTGATTTGTTATGGGCTATACAGCTTAAGGGAAGCCTGGATCTGGCGGAAGTGATTCTTCGTGGTGCTATCAACCGTCAGGAAAGCCGTGGCGCACAGTTCCGAACAGACTATCCCATGCGGGATGATAAAAACTGGATGAAACATACCGTTGCCAGGTGGAAAGATGGGACGATCCACCTCAGCTATTCTTCCGTGGACCTGTCCCTGCATAAAGCAAAAAAACGTCATTATTAAAAGATCTTCCGGAGATGAGTATGGCTGATACAAAGACATTTAACATATTCCGTTTTAATCCCGAAACAGATAAAAGACACCGTTTTGATACTTTCAAAGTTCCCTGCCGTCCGGGTATGACTGTTTTGCAAGCCCTGAACTATATTCAGGAAAATTTGGATGGATCCCTGGCTTATCGTTCATCCTGCCGGGAAGGAATTTGTGGATCCTGTGCCATGCATATCAATGGAAAGTACCGCCTCGCCTGTGAAACACAGGTGAATCATTTGAGGGGTTCCATCACCATTCGTCCCATGGCGCATATGGATATTATTCGGGACCTGGTTGTAGATATGACACCCTTTTTTGAAAAGCTCAAGGCCATTAAACCTTATCTGATCCCCGGTAATCCCGATGAGGGGGCAGAACGGATTCAGACGCAGGACGAACGCGCGTATCTTGACCATATTGTTGATTGTATTCTCTGTGGTGCCTGTTATGCTTCCTGCGCCGTCAACGGCTTTGATGATGAATATCTTGGACCGGCTGCGCTGGCGAAGGCAAACCGTTTTCTGATGGATTCACGGGATAAGGCTGATGAACAACGCCTGGCCCTGGTGTGTGATGAACATGGTGTTTTTCGATGTCATACCCTTTTTAACTGCCAGACGGTGTGTCCGAAAAATGTGGATCCCACAGCGAATATTGCCAATCTCAAGAGGCAGATTATTGCCCGACAACTTAACCCAAAGTTTTCCAAAAAAGGGATCTAATTCTTCCTTTTTCGATCAGAAAACCTTTCTTTTTATTTCAACAGCTTGTATTTTTCTATTGATGAAGAAACGTCATAAACTAAGTATTGCAATTCTTTTTGGATTCTATATTGCGGTCCTTCCTCTAAATGCTAGCTTTTTTCCCTATCTTATGTATGAAAAAGAGTTGCCGAATCACATGCGTATTGTGGTGGTTCCTATCCGGGATGCCCGAACCGTAAGTTTTGCCACCCTGGTCCGGACCGGTTCAAGGAATGAAACAGATGAAGGATACACCGGGTATGCTCACCTGCTGGAACATATGATGTTCAGAGGATCGGAGAATTATTCCACCGAAGACAGGGTGAATCTTTTATACCGTTACGGCGGAGACAGCAACGCGTTTACATCCATGGATTATACGTGTTATACTGTCAGTTGTGATCCGGCAGGCTTGGAAGAAGTCCTAGCTCTTGAAGCAGATCGCCTGATGCGACTCTCCCTGAAGAAGGAAGATTTTAAAGCCGAAACGGGGGCTGTCATCGGTGAATTCGGCATTTCTGAAAAATATCCTTCCAACCGTATGGACAACGCCCTGCGGGGGTGTATGTTTCAGGGACACACTTACGAGCACTCGGTGATTGGATACCGTGAAGACGTGATGAATATGCCTGAAGGCTATAAGTATATCCGGGAATTCTACATAAAGGAATACCGACCGGATAAAACTATTATGTTCATAGCAGGAAAAATTGACAAACCAGGAGAGGTACTGTCAAAAGCCGGGGATCTTTTTTCCGGATGGACATATAAACCGGCACCTCTTCCGACGATCAGACCCTCTCTGAAACCTGTCAGTTGCCGGGATACACTTTATGATGCAACCATACCTGCACCGAGAGTGAAAATCGCCTGGAAAATTCCCGGATATGCGCAGGACTGCCTGGGACACATCGCTGCCCGGATCCTGGCGGAACACTATTTTTCCGACAATTCCCCCCTGATGATGAAACTTCGCGATGAGAAAAAGTGGATTTCCTCAGGAACTTACAATGTACCTTTAACCATTGACCCCTATTGGATTTCTCTGGATCTTGTTCTGACCGAAGAGGGAGTGGGGGCAGCCATAGGTGATTACGTCCTCGGTATTTTACAGGACAGTCGATATACCCTAAAGGCCGGAGAACTTGAAAGCCTTAAAAAACGCCAGTTTTACAAGACCCACATGCAATTAAGTTCGCCTTCATCCATCCTGGGGGTGCTTGCAGATTACGCCCATATTAAGGGAGACCCTCAGGAAATAAACCACTATTTTCTGACACTGGAACGGCTTGAAATTCTGGATGTCCGCCTGTGCAAAGAAAAGTATCTGACACGTAGGAATCAATCCGAACTATGGATGTTTGCACGATGAAGAAAATCCTGCTCTCCGGATTATTCCTTATCCTGATTGCCGGCTGTGACCGGGAAATTCCGGCATGGTATGCATATATCCCCCATGAAAGCAGTCCGATTGTATCTGTCAGCCTTCGTTTTGATACAGGTTCGGCCATCGAACCGGAAGATAAAAAGGGCATTTCACGCCTGACCATGATGTCGGTGCTGGAACATTCAACAAAACAATCATCCAGAAGTGAAATTCTGAAAGAATTAAATGATCGGGCTATTTCTGAACGAATCATCGTGGATACCGATGTATCAACCTTTCTTTTCCGTTTACACAAGGACCACATGGATACATGGCTTTCACTGTTTAAACAAAGGTTTTATAATCCGGCTTTTGCGGAACATGAAGTACAGCTTCTCATCCGTCAGGAAACAGAGAGACTGGAGCATAAAATATTGTACCGCAGCGAGGATTTATCCAGGGATGTGTTGGTCGACAAACTCTTCAGTGGGCATCCATATGCCGGTTTATCAGTGGGGTATCCTTATACTTTGATGAAACTATCTGGAGAGGATTTAAAAGTGTGGTGGGAACAGTCGTTTTCAGTTCACAATATGCACGTTGCTGTTTCAGGCCCTGTCAGTCCGGACCAACAGGACAAACTGATTGAAATCCTTTCGGATTTTCACCCCAGAGTCCACCCACCGGTCCCTGAATTACCCCCGCCCGTTTTTCCAGATACGATTCACTATGTTCTAATTGACAATGGTTCGGATGTATCGGCTGTTTCCCTTGGATGGCACCTGCCTTTTAACCGATCCGACAAAAAGTTCTATCCTTCCTGGATATTTAGTTCTTATCTTGGAGAGCACAGGACCTTTTACGGTCACCTGATGAAAGAACTCCGTGTGAAACGGGGATTTAACTATGGGGATTATGCCTACAGTGAGCACTTTGTGCAAAATCACCACTCTGTGTTTCCCCAGCCGGGACATCCCCGCCTGTACCAGTATTTCAGTATCTGGATTCGTCCCCTAAAAAATCAGAATGTTCCTTTTGCACTCCGGCTGGTTTTTCATGATCTAGAGAATTTTCAGAAATATGGTCTGGATAGCCTTGACTATGCTCATACGAAGGATTTCCTCATCTCGTACATCAATCTATATGCCCAAAATCAGGCAGATTATCTGGGTTTTTCCCAGGATTATGCCTATTATGGGCTTGAAAATTTTCCGGCTTCAGCCCAGCAATGGTTGGATTCTACGGATTATCAAACAGGACAGGACATAATTAAAGATGCTATCGATCTGTACCGGATGGTTGTGGTAGTTGTTGGCGGTGATACAGATTCACTTGAGACAATTCTGACAGAAAATCTGCCTGTATCCCCGTTGTATACAACACAGCCTGGTGCAGATGTTCTCAAACGGGATCAGGGAATAGAAGCATTTCCCCTGCCGCCTGGCATTATAGAACGGTATGGGACGCTGGATTTTTTACAGAAACGTTAAATTAGATTAAAAAAAGGGGGTATTTTCTATGACTGATGTGATCAGTCGCAAGATTGCACGATTTGCCGTAAACCTGACGTATGAAGACCTCCCGGAAGAAGTTGTCTCGCAGGCCAAACGGGTTATCTATGATTCTGTGGGATGTGCTCTGGGAAGCATGAAAACACGTGACGTGAACATTATTCGGGATCTTTTTCTTGAAATGAAAGGAGAACCGGAATCGACCGTGTTGGGCTTTGGAGATAAGCTTCCGGCAGTCAATAGCACCCTTCTCAACGCACTTATGATAAGGGCACTGGATTTTAATGATATTTACTGGAAGGAGGATCCATCCCACCCGTCAGATTTAATCCCAGCAGCCTTGGGACTGGCAGAAAAGGTGGATGCTTCCATGAAGGATGTGATTGTAGCCATTGTACTAGCCTATGAATTTGAACAACGCTTGTGTGAATGGGCAAAACCGGGGCTCCGTGAACGGAAATGGCATCATGCCACACTGACTCAGCTGGTATCTCCCCTTGTGGCAGGGAAAATTCTTGGGCTTTCTGAAGATCAAATGGTTCACGCCATTGGGATCAACGGATGCCATAACCATACCATCGGATGTCCAACAGCGGGTAACCTGACGATGATGAAAAATACAGTGGACCCCATGGCTGTACAATCGGGTGTCTTTGCTGCTCTGATGGCTCAAAAAGGGTACACAGGGACTGAAGCAATCTTTGAAGGCAAGGAAGGATTTCAGGATGTGTATGGCCCCGACTGGGATGATGACGTACTAATTGACGGTTTGGGAAAATCTTACCGGATCATGGAATGCAGTATGAAAGCATTTCCTACCGAAGGACTTACCCATACCCACCTGTCTGCTGCGATCAAGATTGTCACCGAAAATGACATTTCGTATGATCAAATCAGTGAAGTGGTAATCACCACCATCGCCCGGGCCTGTGATATTTTATTCGATCCCCATAAATACAGGCCTGAAAGCCGGGAAACGGCGGATCACAGTCTGCCCTACTGTATTGCCAGGGCTTTAATTGATAAGCAAATCACCACAGAGAGTTTTTCCGATGAAAAGTTGAAAGATCCTCGATTGTGGGAAGTTATTGACAAGATCAAAGGGGAAGCTTCGGTTGAGTTTGAAAAGATGTTCCCGGCGAAACAACCCTCTAAAGTGAAAATGATTTTGAAAGATGGACGTGTTTTTGAACAATACCTAGAATATCCCAAAGGGGATCCCCGGGAACCCATGACAGTAGAGGACCTAAAGAACAAATTTTCAGCGCTGGCAAAACCAAGTGCCGATGAAACCCAAATAAGTAAAATCACACAGGCTGTTTTTTCCTGTGAGATGATGTCTGCCAGGACATTCATGTGCGAGATGACCCTCTGATTTGCTCTAAATCACAAAAAAACATGAGGGAAAGAAGCATAAATATAAATTTTCTGTTGACTGAACTCTTAATATTCAATATGTTTCAAAGAAACAAAGCCAAAAAAATCATGAAAAACAGTAAATCAAAGGTGGAGGTGAATATAAAATGAAACGAATGCTTGTAGTTTTTCTTGGTGTGCTTCTGGCATCTTTTACACTGTTGTCAGCACAGGATGTGGTTGCTGAAGATGTAGAAGAGGTTGTGGAAGCAGTTGAAGAAGAGGCCGAGGTCAAAATGGGTCATGACCTGGTTCTTGGCCTGAATGGTGGAGTGATGATTCCGGTTGGCCAAAATATCAAAGATGTTTTTGGAACGGGAATCCCGGTTTCTTTGAATGCTCAGGTTCCTAAACTGGCGAATATTCAGGATCTCTGTGTCTATGCCGGTCTGAACCTGGGTTATTTTACGGCTGCTGCAGATGTGGGCGATGACATGAGTGGTATCATAGTAGCCCCTTATGGCGGTTTGGATATGTCTAAATTTATGCCTGCCAACATGAAACTGGCTGTTGAACTGGGTGTTGGTGGTTACTTTTTAACCCGGACAGACAGCTATGCCGGTGTTGGCATCAATGGTGCCGTGGTGGCAGGATATGATCTGAATGATGTGGTTGAAAACCTGGGTGTTATTGTCAAACTAGGCGGTCATGAAATTCTGACCGGTCCTTCCAAAGATGCCGATGGCACCATGGAATGGCTGGATGTCCGCCTGGGTGTGGAATATTCACTGCCGAAGGTTCTTCCTTTCTAATGTTTGTACTAGTCATGACCAAGAAAAAGGGCTTCACATGAAGCCCTTTTTCTTATGTATTTAAATATTTTATTTGATTCACCAGTCTGCAACATTTTCCGCTTTAAATGTGTCCACCACAGCAGTGATCAGTTTATCTGCTTCTTCAGGTTTCCCCTTTTTTGTTTTTTTCAGGGATGGTTTCCCTTCAGGAGAAGCCACAAAAACAACTATTTTCATGGTTTTATCTTCCATGCGGATATTGGCTCCGATAATCAGCCGGTCATTCAAACGGAATAAATCCCGGTAAATTTTTCGCTCTAAGTTTACGCAGGCATTGGTCTCTTCATCGAGTATCGGCTCCAGTAACTCGCGGATTTCGTCATTGTAGCTGGAGATTTCAACCCCAATGGCTCCCTGTCCAATTGAAGGAACGAAAGATTCCACATCAAAGGGAATTACATGAACTTTCTGAACGGATGTCCGTTCAACGTTTACATATTCCGTAATCAATCCATCCCATTTCTGGTTTTTTAATTTGAAAATCCGGGAGTTGAAATGTCCCTGCAACCCGACAAAACGAGTCTTGGGATACATTTTATGGAATTGAATACGGCGAAGGATATTGCTTGTGGCAATAACCGGTGAAGGGGGGAGCTCTTCCAGTTCAGCCCATTTGTAGCTGACAAAAGCTTCTTCAGCGGACTGACGTTTGGGATAACCCGCCAGGGTAAGTCCCGGCGCAAGGGAAATATCGATGTTCAGTGCGTTGTGTACCGCCATCTGAATCTGATCATTCAATAGCTGCTGCTCAAGTTCAGCTGTAAACAGTCCCCTGCGATCAAGATTGGATAAAGGATATTCACTTAACTGATCTCCACGGGTCTTAATAATCTTCATTCGGATATTCATGTCCGGATAATGATTCTTTAATAGCTGCTTGATGTGATTCGCCTGCCAGATGGATAAACGGTCACCACGAGTCCCAATGATTAATTCATCCATGAACACTCCTTTTCTATATATAAGATACAATCATGATGAAACCAGTGTTTAAAAACAGAAGTATCATCGTATTTTGTCGTGTCATGAGCGTGAAGTGTATTATGCTGTATTATTGCCTGACTTTAAATATAGTTTTTCAAACTGACAAAATCAATACTTTAATATATTAAAAAAATATTTATAAAAATGTTACCTGCAGATGTTTCAGTTTCCGGATATCTGTGATTTCCATATAACGTGTCGCACACGGTAATTTTACCTTATGTCAGGGGAGAACAAGATAAAATTATAGGATTTTCATAAAATACTTCTGATCACCTCTGGCCTGGTGGCTGGATGCATCACCGTGCTCTTAGTAACTACACCGAAGCGATTTTCCTCATCCTTATTTGGGAAACGGTTACTTTTTCGGTTTTTGGGCTTGTGCAAACCGGAATATTGGAGATTTTTCTGCTATTGATTGCAATGACTCTGTCTATCAAGATTCTATTCTATAAAAGATAGCCATAAATATGGCCGAGCGGTTTCAACAGGATATTATTCAAATTTTTCTTATGTCAAAATTTTATAGCTTCGGCAATTTTCTCTTTCACTGCTTGGGTCAGTTCATCATATCCATAATTTTCGGGATAGACCGGTGTGAGAAAATCCACGTGGATTTCTTTAAACAATTTTGGAATTTTCGTACCGGTAGGAAAGGCTTCATAGGCTCCGCTGATTGCTACCGGAACGACAGGAACTCCCATTTCACATGCAATGATGGCAAAGGTTTTCTTGAATTCCATGAGTTTCCCGTCCCGTGTCCGGGCTCCTTCAGGAAAGATGATGATATTATTTCCCTGACGGATGACTTCCGCCATTTTCTGAATTGATCCTTTCAGATCCTTGTTGATATCCACCACGATGACATTGTTTGTATCTGCCAGTTTCTTGACCCAGTTCTTTCGGACATGTTTTTCCGTGGCATAAAAATAGGTTTTTCGTGAAAGATTATCAGAGAGAAAAAGACTGACAAACATCCCATCCAGAAAACTCTGGTGATTGGGGGCTAGAATAAAGGGGGACTCGGGCAGATTTTCAATTCCGGAAGAACGAAGGTGAAAATAGAATTTAAAAAGCAAATTTGCCGAATTTCGGATGATTTTATGAGAAGGTCCGATTTTGGGAAGGGTTAAATCCACTTTTTCCTTTAGGATATGTCCCCAGTCCGTCGCCTGGGCATTGAGCCGGGTCCGTTTTTCCCGGATGTAATCCGAAAGTTGTTGTACGGTTGGAAGATGAATCAGATGGTCTTCCTGAAGATCCACACCGAAGGTGTTTTTTATCCATGACTGCAGGCTGACCTTGTCCAGCGAATCCATTCCCAGATCCAGCTCAAGATGGTCTCCGGGATAAATATCCCGTCGTTCTTTCTGCTGCATCAAAAACGCTTTGATAAGCTGGTATTCGCGAAAATCAGGCTCCTGGTCTGTTGGTTTTTTCTCCAAAGTTTTCCGGGCTTTGGCCATGGATTCCAGGACAAAGCGTTTGATTTTTCCCAGACGGGTACGGGGGATTTCTTCCTGAATGATAGTGAATCCGCTGATCCGCTTGGACGGCGAAGCATTCCTGTTATATAGGTCAATGGCTTCCCAGCGGATCTGCTCTTCAATGTTGACGGCGTTGACATCCTTTAGACGCTGAAAGTCAGGATATATCACGGCCTGCAACTTGTCATCCGCCATGAAAACTCCCACATCCTTGATCAGATCGGATACCTCCAAAATCTTTTTTTCGATATCTTCGGGGTTAATGTTTTTTCCGTTGGGCAAAACGATAATCTCTTTTAACCTGCCGGTAATATGCAAATACCCTTTTTTGTCCACATGTCCCATATCGCCGGTGTGCAACCATCCGTCACGGATAACTGCCGCCGTTGCTTCCGGATTCTTATAGTACCCTTTCATCACATTCCTGCCACGCACTATGATCTCACTGTCATCCGTGATCTTTAATTCCAGGGTGCTGGTCACAAAACCTGTCGTTCCCGGTTTGGATTTCCCGGGATGGGGAAAACTGATGAGAGGGCCGCATTCCGTCATCCCGTAACCACTTAGAATTTCAAAACCCAGGGTCCGAAAATCTTCATCAATAGTCTTATCCAGGGCAGCTCCACCGCTGATAAGATACTTGATGTTCCCGCCAAAATTTTCGTGAACTTTTTTGAACAGCTTTTTGGAAAGGCGGGGAGACTGGACCTTTTTTGCCAGCGCAAAGATCTTTTTTGCCACACCGCTGCTGTTGATTTTGGTCATAATACCTTTGTGTAACAGCGAATAAAAACGGGGAACTCCCAGGATCATGGTGACCCGGTTATGTTGTAGGGTTCCCAGAAGATCCTCGCTGTTTAAGGAGGGACTAAAAACACAGGTCATTCCCGAGTAAAGAGGAGCAATCAGGGTTCCCATAAGAGGAAAAGTGTGATGAAGGGGTAATAGAACGAGGATGGATTCCTCTTCTTTATAAATGGGAACACCCACGGCAACACTTTCGATATTGGCCAGGACATTATCAAAGGTCAGCATCACACCCTTTGGAGATCCCGTGGTGCCTGATGTATAAATCAGCATGGCCACTTTATCTTTCTCTTGTTCCGGAAATGCCTGCATCTCTGGCAGGGCTTCCGTCCCGATGTCGTCTGCGTGAATGAGTTCCGGACTGTTTTTCAACCCCTTAACTGCCTTTTGGACTGTATCCCGGGTTTCCTGGCTGTAAAAAAGGACTTCCGGTTCACAATCCTCAAGGATATACCGGACTTCATCAGCGGTGGACAGGTAATCCACAGGGACGGCAATACTTCCGTGCATCCAGGCGGCGTAAAACGCATAGACCCACTCCGGGCGGTTTTCCATAAAAATTACAACCTTTTCCGGATTACGTGTTGCAATCCGTTGTGAGACAGCTCCGATTCGCCCCATCAGCTCCTGATATAAAATGGTCTCTTCTTTATAAATTAGTGCTACTTTATGTATCTGCTTGATCATGGGAGAAACTCCTTTGTGTTCATTTTTTAAAACATAGAAACATGTGCAATAAGAAACTTACGGATATTTTTAATCGCTTTCAGGAGATTTTCAGGAAAATACTTGAAACTTTTCAGCTTATTTTCGTAAAATTAGCACTCGGATGATGAGAGTGCTAAAATTGGGTATAAAAAAGAAGAAAATCGGTCTGTCAAAACCAAATGTAACAAAAAAGAGAGTGAAGCACTAATCATTCGGAAACGAAAAGCTACGAATTAAAAATGAGGAGGAATGAGTAGATGTCTAAAATTATCGAGTACGATGTTGAGGCACGGGCAAAGTTAAAAGCCGGTGTAGATATTTTAGCCGATGCTGTAAAAGTCACGCTGGGACCCAAAGGCCGGAACGTTGTACTTCAGAAAAGTTTTGGTGCGCCGACGGTCACCAAAGATGGTGTATCCGTCGCCAAGGAAATTGAGCTGGAAGACAACATTGAAAATATGGGCGCCCAAATGGTAAAGGAAGTGGCATCCAAAACGTCCGATGTGGCTGGTGACGGAACCACAACGGCGACGGTTCTGGCTCAGGCCATCATTAGTGAAGGGCTGAAGAATGTCACAGCCGGGGCCAATCCCATGGAATTGAAACGGGGGATTGACCTGGCCGCGGCCAAGGTTGTGGAAGAGCTGGAAAAAATGAGCCAGAAGGTGGACGACTCCTTCGAAAAGATTGCTCAGGTTGGAACCATTTCGGCCAACAACAACCGGGTGCGTATGCTGAAGGAAACGGCAGACAAGGAAGAGATAATTGAAAAACCCATCGGTGATATTATTGCTGAAGCCATGAGTAAAGTGGGGACGGATGGTGTGATCACCGTTGAAGAAGCAAAGAGTGCCCTGACATCCGTAGACCTGGTGGAAGGGATGCAGTTTGACCGGGGCTATATTTCTCCCTACTTTGTCACCGATTCCGAAAGCATGGAAGCGGTTCTGGAAGATGCCTACATTTTGATCCATGATAAAAAGATTTCAGCCATGAAAGACTTTCTCCCCATTCTGGAGAAAACATCCCAGGCCGGCCGTCCCCTCCTGATCATTGCCGAAGATGTGGAAGGTGAAGCACTGGCAACCCTGGTTGTGAACAAACTCCGCGGAACCCTGAAAGTGGCTGCCGTTAAAGCACCAGGCTTTGGGGATCGCCGTAAAGCCATGCTGGAAGACATTGCGGTTTTGACAAACGGAACAGTGATTTCTGAAGAACAAGGGTATAAACTGGAAAATGCCACTTTGGAATATCTGGGTCGTGCTAAACGGATCACCATTGATAAAGACAACACAACCATTGTGGAAGGTGCTGGTAAACATGAAAATATTCAGGCCCGTATCAATGAAATCCGGACCCAGATTGAAAAAACCACATCCGATTATGACCGTGAAAAGCTCCAGGAACGCCTGGCAAAACTTTCCGGTGGTGTGGCAGTACTGAATATTGGTGCGGCAACTGAAGTGGAAATGAAGGAAAAGAAAGCATTGGTTGAAGACGCTCTTCATGCAACCCGTGCCGCTGCTGAAGAAGGTATCGTTCCAGGTGGTGGTGTAGCCCTGCTTCGTGCCGCCAAAGCACTGGATGATATAAAAACAGACCGCCCGGATGAAAAAGTCGGTGTGGATATTGTTCGCCGGGCACTGGCATATCCGATCCGCCAGATCGTAAAAAATGCTGGACTTGAACCGGCTATTGTGATTAAAGAGGTTCTCGAACACAAAGATGACTACGGCTTTGATGCCCGCGAGGAACGTTACGGTTCTATGTATAAATTCGGTATCGTGGATCCAGCTAAGGTGGCACGGACTGCCGTTCAGAATGCTGCCTCCATCGCCGGACTCCTGCTGACAACCGAAGCTGTTGTCGTGGATAAGAAAGAAGAAAAAGAAGATACACCTCCCCAGATGCCAGGCGGCATGGGCGGAGGAATGTATTGATAGAGTTGTGAATTAAGAGTTAAGAGTAAGTGAGTTGTGAAGAGGGCGATACATCGCCCTCTTTTTTATCCTCCAGGTCATGTGCATGTTATTTAGAAAATGATATAATTATTTCTGTCGGGTTTTGAATATATCGACAAAGAATCTGAAATATTCGTTTGTGATTAATTATTTTTTAAAGGGATCCGTATTTCTTCAGCTAGCTTTAGATAAGCCTGACAAACTTCTTCGGAGGATACCAGGTATTCTTTCGCCCGGGCTGCAGATGCCTTTTTCATCTCTTCCCGTTTTAAAGGATTCTTTTTCAGTTCGGCGATACCTTCTGCCCATGCTTCTGGTTCTTCCGGAGAAAAGTACCATGCCGCGAGTCCGCAAACTACATGGGCAAAATCCATGTCCGTTGTCAGGATGGGTTTATGAAAATGCAAAGCTTCCAGATAGGAGAAACTCTGGCTTTCCAGAAGAGACGGAACAATGACTGCCTGGCTGTGGTGATATATATCCTCCAGGCACTCTGTTGGAATAAATCCAAGATTATCAAAGTATTTGGATAGGGGCGGCCGGGAGATTTTATTTAAAAAAAGTGCACTGCGTTTATCATGTTCCGGATCAAGTGTCATTAAAAATTTGATATCCGAAATATTCATTTTGATCAGTTTTTGTGCGATTTTTTCAAGCAATTCCAGGTTTTTATGTGGATAATAGCGGGTTGGACTGAAGATATAAAAAGTATTTTTATCGTAGGAATAAGTAAAAGAGTGTACAGGTTCCGGTGTGATGGGAATGGCTGAATGAGGAATGACACGAACCGCTTCAGGTTTGATATCGGACGCATAGTGTGTGATTAGCCTTTCTTTGGAAACAGGTGTTTGAACCACGGTGATGGTTGATCCTCTCAGCGTCAACCGAAAGCAGATCTTTTCCATTATTTTTCGAAATCTTTCTACCTTTCCGATCATGCGGTAATAAAGCGATTCAGGATACACAAAGTGAGGATGGTGAAAAAGGAGAATGTGAGGAACTGGCGGAAAAAAAGTACTGATATTGGTCAGGCTGATGAGGACATCCGCCTTGAAGGACCGGATATACCGGGGAATCTGAACATTATCAAACCAGAGTCGGCCAAGAAACGATGTTTTTCGGTGGGGCTTCCGGATTACGGTAAAAGAAAGACGACTTTTTTCCAGGATGTAATCAAAACCCTTATCCACCGGAATGATTATCAGATACTCATGTTCAGGGTGGTTTTCAAGACTCAGCAGCAGATTTTTGGCGATTCTATTTCCTCCACCCGTGTGTAGACTTACCATATTGAAAGCAATGCGCATTCTTAATCCCCGATAAAACCAACTTCCCGGTAATATTGATACAATTGTTCCCTGACGCTGTTTACCCCATGCGTTTTACGCACCCAAATTTTTCCTTCAGCACCCTTTTTCTGGATTTTTTCCGGATTACGAATCAGTTCTGCCAGTTGGTCGTACAGGTTTTCACTGTCGATATTTACAAAAGGGTGATCAGGAATAAAGGCTTCATACTCCGGCAGCATATTGGTACAAGTGCAGATTCCCATACTGAGAGATTCGACGGAATTCATGCCATATCCCCATCCGCCTGTATTGGATATTTGGTCTATATTGATATCACAGCTGGCTTTTATGGCCATGGCCTGATCATGTGGGACTCTTTCCAGGAGGATAAATTCTACCTTGAAATCCTTTTCCAGTTGTTTGCAGACTTCGATAATGCGTTCTGTTCCCTTGAAATACCGGTTCATGGTCATATGGAGAATCCGGAGAGGTGAATTGAGATGTTTTTTGGCGGGAAACTGCTCCGTGTCATAGGGTAAAAAAAGATATTTCATCCGGGGATACCGGGGTAAAAGATCTAATTCATTGGTTAAAACAAGATCACTCAATTCATCCATTTTGGGAAGAACTCCCCGGTTTCTTAAATCGATACCATGATAATGGGTCACAATGTGTTTCCCAGCCTTTTTCAAACGTTCGGCAAAACGGCAATCCCGGTAGAGATCCAATCCCCATTCAAAATGGTAAATATCAAAATCTTCAAGCCGGTAATTACGGATAGCCTTTTCAATCCGTCCCTGCCATAGACGATCCCGAAGCCTGAAATAATAAGCTTCAAAGTGATTGGCCGGTGTCCACCAGGGTGGATTTCCAGGCCTTTCCATATCCGGGTCTCGCCGGTACCAGCGGGTCTGGAGTTTTCTGCGGATTTTCAGGTACCAGGCCTGATTGGTTATCAAAGGAAGATTCAGACAGATATCTTCCGGAAAATCCAGAATGGTATGAAACATTGTGACATAACGGCAAGTGTTCCCTGCTGATTCGTGAGCCTTTTTCCAGGTGCTGAGGAGACCGACGGTGTTTTCCGGCGAGATATACAATATTTTCGTCATACAGCCGGAAATTAACAGTTTATAAACGATTAATCGAGGAGAATTGAACTTCCACCGAAATCTTCATTTCGAGAGCTATAAATTGAATCAGTTGATTTTTTCACATAAAAAGATGTACACTTCACCCTATGAATATTATGATGTACAGATTCTTGAATTGGTTATCAAAGGTCACTGGAATTTCCGGTGAATGGGGAGTATTATGAAATTGATAAAACGACTGGTTATTTTTCTTTCTCTATTTGTCTTTTATATCATATTTAAGGAATTTTTGCACCTTTATACCATGCTGGATGCCGTACATCCCCTTGCTGCCTGGGGTTTTATTGTTTTGGCTGCTGCATTCTTCATTTACTTTGCAGGGATTCCCCTCTTTCGCATACTCAGTATGCCTGTTGCCTACGGTCCTGTGTATGATCTTCGACAGGAACCCCGTCTGATTGCCAAACGGATGGATCGTTTCCGTAAAAACAAGTATTTGATGGGCAGCGGCATGGATCTATCCACCCTGAAAAATGATCAAGAGAGTTATCACAGGGTGATCCGGGAAATGGAAAAGGGAGTAGAACAGCTTCGCAAAAGACATATCCCGCAACTTTTTTATTCTACCACTATTGCTCAGAATGGATTTTTGGACGCCTTACTGATTCTTTCCTCGTCCATCAATCATATTAAGGAAATCTTTATCCTGTATAATGGCCGGGTATCCAACAAAGATCTTTTGATCATTTTAAAAAAAATATACCTGGCTATGGCCGTCGGCGGTTCTGAAGCAGCGGAATATGCCACGCAGGAAGTCTTTTCCCGTTTTGCCACCGATGGCATGAAAGCAATTCCCTTATTTAATAAAATTTCCGCCTCCCTGATTGACGGATATGTCAATGCCGTGATGTTGACACGGATTTCTTACATCACAGAAAATTATTGCAAAAAAACGGTGATATCTTCTGACAAAGAGTTATCTCCGGACCCGAAATTTGTGTTTGATTCTGCTAAAAATATTACCAAAGATATTCGTGATAAAATTTTCGGGACACTCAAACGGAAAGCAAAGGAAAAGCTGTCCAAAGCCATGACGCCTGTCACCGATATGTTCCAGAAAACCCTGGAATGGATAAATCCGAAGGAAATAGATCCGGACAATCATTATGCCCTGGAAGCCCCATCCGGTTATGGAAGCACTTCTCTTCGTTATGGATTTTTAAAACTTTTCAGGAGTTTTAAGAAGAAAGAATTGGACGATGAATTCACGTTGACTCATGAATAAGGAGATGAAATGGTAACAATTGTATTCATGGGTATTACACGCATACTAATATATTAATAATACTATAAGCTTGACGTTTTTTTCTAAACGGCGTATTTTACCCCCCGGGGTGGGGGGCGATACTCAAAAATATTCGAATAAATAATTATATCGAATCCCTTAATACCATTAAATCGTCCGATCCATCGCCACACACGGTGCAGAGATATTTAACGCTCAGTTTCTTTTACTCTTTTTTGCCGCTGTTTGATGAACAATTCTTCCCGAAAGCGAATGTATAGAATCAGTTCCTGCATCGTAAAGGTGACATGAATATTATTCAAATATTCAGGCATATTTTGCCGTTGTTTCTCAGGAATGGGAAGGGTAATGCGTCCTTCAGGATCGAATTGGTCGAAAAAATTGGATTCCTTCATGCTTTCGGGTGGATAATACTGAACAATGATTTTCCGGTCCGGATCATGGTATAAAAGGGATGAGGGAACTGTGGAACGGGTCCCGCATTTGGGACACTCAAAAAGGTTGATTTTTCCTTTTAACACCTCTTCACGGGCCTGGGGCTCTTCGGCTGTATTAATGCTTTGCCAGACGTCGTATGGACTTTCGGCACCGCATTCAGGACAAGCCAGCAACATGGTTGTTTTAGTCATAATGTCTCACAAAAGATGAATGTTATGGTCTTTACAGATTTTCCGGATTTCATCCGGCCAAATCGATGAATGGACTTCTCCGATATGAACCTTTCGGAGGAAAAACATGCACAGACGGGACTGACCAATGCCTCCACCGATGGTTTGTGGAAGTTCACCATTCAATAAACGTTTATGAAAATAGAGTTTTGTCTTGTGCATTTCTTTTTTGTGTTTCAACTGGCGTATCAATGCTTCAGGATTGACCCGGATACCCATGGATGAAAGTTCCATCGCTGTGTCCAGAATCCGGTTATAAATGATGATATCTCCGTTTAATCCCGGATGACCGTCTTCAGCCTCCGTGGACCAGTCGTCATAATCCGCAGCACGTCCATCATGGGGTACGCCATTACTCAAAGGAGCACCGATTCCCCGAATAAAGACAGCTCCAAATTCTTTTGCTATTGCTATTTCCCTTTCTTTGGGATCTTTGTCAGGATAGCGCTGTAGCAAGGCTTCAGCTGTGATGAAATGGATTTTTTCCGGTAAATATGGCTCCGGCAGTTCAGGATAATGTTTACAGACAATTTTTTCAGTATCCCTGATCACTGCGTAAATTTTCTGAACGATGGAGTTTAAAAACGTATGGTTCCTCTCATCATCCCTCATGATACGTTCCCAGTCCCATTGATCCACGTAAAGTGAATGAAATTTATCTGGCAGCTCATCTGGACGGACGGCATTCATGTTCGTATACAGGCCCTCTCCCGGCTCAAAATCGTAATCGGCCAAAGCCATTCTCTTCCATTTTGCCAGGGATTGGACTATTTCACCTGTCTCCCCTGTGGCCCCCAGTGGAAAGGAAACCGGGCGTTCGATACCATTCAGATCATCATTAATCCCCGAATTGGCATAGACCATGATGGGTGCAGATACCCTGCTGAGATTCAAGGCTCTTGCCAGGGACTGCCGGAATGTCTCCCTGATAAGATCTATGGCTACCTGGGTTTTTTTCAGATCCAACGGACTTTCATAATGCTCTGGGATGGTGAGAAAATCAGTTGTCAGATCAATATATTTTTTCTTTTGCTTCAGCATATGATTGTCCCTTTTCTTAGCGCACAACCTACAAATATCTGTTAAAGGGAAAAAGGGAAAGTTTGTGACCTGTTTCAGAAACGCTTATTTTACCATGCCTTGATTTGTTTACTGAAACTGAAGGATCTATCCGTGGAATTTCAGATTAGCCACCAGATAAATCACAGGAAGCTGATTACTTAAAGACAAAAGGGATGTGTTTTTTTGGTTCATTTGATGACAATTAAGGAGGGAATCCATGAAAATCGCCTTTTTTGATGCAAAACCCTATGACCGGGATGTCTTTGATGCTTTAAACCGTAAATATGGTTATACAATCAAATACTTTGAAACCAAACTCACACCGTCCCATCAGGGTTTTTTTACACGCGAAGCGCTGGGTAGTATTGCCCGGACCACGTTAAACAATATTCGCGAACTGTCAGAAGGTAAATCCCTGAGTCATCAGGTGACCTGCACATTGTGATTAAGGGCGGAGATAGGTTCGAACGCTTTTCGTATAAGGACTTTCAGGCCAGTTACTTAAAAATTCCAGAAGTAAGTTTTTTTCCAGATTCTGGTTTTCTGTAAAATTGAAATACGCGGCGTGGCGGAGTGTAAAATAATCCCCCATCACAGGATCTTTTTTTAAGATATCCCCCTTCGATTCCCAGAAGTGTGTCAGTTCATCTATCCGGCCTGTTTGAAAAAGAATCTGTTCAAGGCGTAATGCCGCCAGGTTTCGCACCGGTGGGTTTTGTTCCATCAACTCTCTGGCTTTTTCCATGGCCCGGGTCCATTCTCTTTTCCGGATATGGGATTCGAGCTCAAGCATACCCGGCTCTTCACTTCCGATTTGCAGGTAGGAGGCCAACGCCAGAATGTCATTGCTGTACTTATCACGGCTACTGATGAGAGCCAAAGCTTCGTTTACATGCTTTTCCAGGGAATCCGACCGGTTAAAGGCCAAATCCACAAAGAGAAGATTCAGTCTTAGCCGGTCTTCTTCAGAAGCATCCAGATGATAGAATGCCGGTGCTTCCCATATTTTTTGCCGGGCACTTTCTTCATCCTTTTGTAGTATTTTACAAGTGATATATTCTGTTATCAATCTGTCCCGAATGTGGATAGAAAGATTTGCCGGAATCTCTTCCAGGAGGTTTTCCGCATGATCCAAATCACCCGTCACGATAAGATGAATATGAGCGAGTCTTAGCCGGCTTTCGTACCGTATCTCTGGGTTCTGGGCGTCAGATAATTTTTCGTACAGTCCATAAGCGCTATCAAGGTAAGCTTTATGGATTGTATAAGCTGGACGGACCGGAAGGGCAAGAAATACAGAGTGATACGGGGGTATAATTTCCGGACCAAACTGAGCCGGTTTGTTGGATAGGGCGTCATAGTTGAGCGCCTTTAAAAAAATCAAGTTTTCCCTTTGTAACTTGTCATGGATCGTGTGATCCAGATTCCTCAACAAAGTCAGGCTTAATGAATATTGCGAGACATTAAATAAATGTTGGGCAGCCTGTAAAAGTTCATCCGGTTTAAAGAGTGATATATGATCCAGAAAAATCCGAACCGCCGTGTCGTACCTTTCCGAAGTCATTGCCAAATCAGCAATAAATCGGTAATCATCAATTGCCTGTGCAAGATTTTGCAGGGTATCCAATAACATGCTGTACAAAGGAGTTTCAGGAGCTAAAGTTTCGAGTTCCCGGATGAGAGAGGGGAGGGTTGTTGGAGACAGCTCCCGGTGTAATAGAAATTCTTTCAGGGCAGGCTGCCACATTTGCCTGTCAATCAAATCAGAAAAATAAGTTTGGGATTGCAGAAGCACGTCACCGGTTTTTTCCCTGAAAAAGGTAATCATTTCCGGAAGTCCGCTGCCATTATTGTAAGCTGTCAGATACATCATCGCCAACCGGGGTAACCGGCTTTGCCGGTTCCTGGTGCGAAGATAAGGTTCCCATAGGCGGAAGGCCTCTTCTTGGCGGTTGTTTGCCATTAAAAGAACACCCCATTCCGCTAGATAGTTGATGTTCCCTGGATTCATCCGGTACAAAGTTTCGGTGATTTCTACTGCTTTTTCCAGATTTCCGGTGCGGATCAGAATAGATTTATAATAGCTCAAATAGCGGGGATTTTGAGGATAGGCACTATAAAGAGAATCATATAAGACCTGAGCTTTTGACACATCTCCTGCTGATTCTGCAGAACGGGCACGGTTGAATAAGGCATCTGCTTCCTGAGTAGACATGTTCTCACACAAAGCAGTTCCGGTAGAAAACAGCAGAATAATGATAAACAATTTTTTCATTCCAGAATGTCTCGCAGTTTTTCCAGATATCGTTCCATTTCTTCTCGTTCTTCAGGGCTTAATTGGGTATGATTCATCTGTTGCCGGATGTTTTGGATGAGGGATTCAATATTCCCAAGGTTGTAAGGCAGTTCATCTGGTCCCCTTCGAACAATCTGCTCACCGGTACGGCTTTCCCGTTCCCGGCTCAGTTCCCGTTTCCGGATCGACCGGCTGGCATCCAGGAGTCGCTGTTGGATGCTCTGCTGTCGTTGCATGGTGCGTCGTGAATAACGTCCTTCCCGTAAATCCCGGATCACATCTTCCATTTCCTGTGTGATGCTATCCAGATTACGACCGTCTCCCTGCCCGGTTTGTTCCATGGCCTGTTTCACGCGGCCTAATTCACGTCGTAAGGCCTGCTGTCGGGCCGCAAGCTGACTCATTAAATCCATGGATGCATTTCCCGGCCCGGGCATAGGCATTCCCCGGGAATCCTGGTTAAGGGCTCCCTGCATGTCAGCCAAAGCCTGTAATTGCTCCATAAATTGCTCTATTCCCGAACCGCTTTCACTGTCCTGCGCCTGTCCCATAAGTCCAAGAATGGTTCCTGTTAAATCGTTTATTTGCCCCAGATTTTGCTCCATGGTCTGTTCAGCCTGTTGAAACCGGCCTTCTAAAAGATGGTTTAATGCTTCGGCAGATAACGAGCGGGCTGCCTGAAGCTCCTGAAAAGGCTGGGGTCCCATGAAAAAAGTTTTTCCCGCAATGTTTTCCAGTCCGGCTTCGAGATGATTCAAGGATTCCAAAATGGCATTCTGCTCCGAAAATCGGTCCTGTAAAGCCTGAGAGTCGTTTTTTAATGTCTTAGTTCCTGGAAGTGTTTGTTCCTGTTTTTCTGAAATCAATAAAGCCCGGCGGAGTAATTGCTGAAAATCCTGCAAAATCTCCTCTTTCCGTGCCTGATTCATGTTGGATGCCATGGCCTGATACTGCTTTAGCAACTCGTCCATTTTTTGCCGGGATTCACCAGCTTTGTTCATTCCTTCAGGCCGCTGGTTTTCTGCAAAGGCCTGAGCGGCTTCCTGAAGGATCCGGCTCAATGCCGAAGAATCCAGAAGAGCTGAGAAATTCTCCAGTTTTTCCTGAAGCCTTTCGGAGACGTTTCCCGATGACTGACTAAGATTCTGTTGCAGATTTTGTATCATCTCAGACAGATCATGTTCTGTTTTTGCCAGTTCTGCGGATGTGCGGCTTTTCTCATCTTTTATCAGATCTGTCTGTTTCCGGAGAGCTTCTTCCAGAATCCGTTCCCCTTCTTCCAGGGTTTCCATGTCTCGCAATGTTTCTAGTAAACGGATGGTTCTTTCCAGGGCCTTGGAAAATGTCTCGGCTTCCTTTTGTAAATCCCGACTCATACGTTCCATGGTTTCTGCATCCGGATTACTTTTAAGCCTTTCCTGCATTTTCTGCAATTCCCTGAAGATCTCACTTTTTTCCAAATCTTTCACCAGTTCCTGCATATAGGCCATATTATCCAGCACTTCATCGGAAAAAAGGGACTGTTCAGACATTTCAGCAAGTTGTTTTTCCAGCGCTTCCTTGATGGATTTCAAGGATTCTTTCACCATGTCCTGCTGCTCAATCAGGTTTTTCATGGTTTCCTGCTCGGACCAGTCCACCTCGCCTTTCTTGAGGATCTCCTGACGAAGCAATTCTGCCTTTTCCTGAAGATTCTCTGAAAGATCCTGCAAGGACTGAAGGTTTTCATGTGTGTCCGCATGCTGCCGGCTTGTGCGGCTGAAAAGTTCCGTTAGGGAAGGAAAGCGGGCTGTAAAAACTCTGGAACGACTGATACCAGGTCCGGAAAGAATATTATTGTCCGTAACTTTAAAACGGAATTCCAGGGCATCACCAGGACTAAGCCGTTCCTGAATGTGCCATACTCCACTTGTTGTTTGGATTTTTTGATCCCGGTCAAAAGAGAGGGGATAATCAGTCCAGACGGTGTCCGGCTCCACCTGAAAAGATTTTACGGCTCGTGTTTCCAATGAAAACGATGCTATGCCAAAATCATCGCTGATGAATACCCCCCAGGGGATGTCCATGTTTTCGTTTAGAAGCAGGTCCTCCTCAGGAGTTAGCACCTTGAGGATCGGTTTTTCATCTTCAAAAAGGGATATATGATAACGGACATCATTTTCCATGGAAGTGCCATTAGTGTCTTTGGCTGTGATGATAAGTTTCCCACTTAGAACGGGTTTCAATGTGCCTTGAAAATGTTGATTTCGGATGTCCAGTTGGGTATAGTGTTCACCAAGACATGCTGTTACATTTCCCGGAGGTCGTGACAGACGGCCGGTGATGTTTAATAGCGATCCCTCCAATAGATGAATCCGGTCCGTGCCTCCTGTATATATTTCCTGTTTCAGTCCGGTATATGCCGGCGGTATGACCTGAAATTCCAGCCATTCCAGAACAGGGCGTTTCATCACATTTACTGCGTAGGTTTGTGAGGATTTCTGTGTCCATGGCATAAAAGGGTGTGGCCTGCGGACAATCAGTGTATATGTGAACGAGGTTTTCAAGTCGGGGATGAACAGGGTTGAGAGGGTATCGTTGATCGTTTCAGGAAGCAAGGTCTCCGTTTTTTCCAGGTTTTGAATCACCAGCTTTTTTGGAAAATGGCGTGGGAGGGTATGCGTAATACGGATTTCCAGGGAATCTCCCTCTTGCAGAGTTACATTTCCCGGTTCAATCCTCCATGTCCAGGGGAAGGGGACCGGATATGTCCGGTTGGGAGTGAAAACACGGATCAGGGCATCCTTCAAAAAGAAAGAAAAACTCAGAAATATGAGCAGTGAAAGAAATGTTTTAATCCGAAGAGAAAAACCAGAAGATGGGGATGTATTTTGTTCCAGATGTTGCAACAGGTGTTCAGCCGGCAGGGTTACAGACAGGCGTTGGACAGCCATCTGTGAAAGGGGATCAGATTGCTTGCTCAGTTGCCAGGCATTGATCAACTTGTCACGGACTTCCGGGAACTGATATCCCAGAGTTTTCATGAGTCGGGTGTTTTCTTCCGGCTTTTTGTGGATATTTCGGTCTACCCAATAATCCCGGATCCACAGCAGGAGGATGCCATTGGCCAGGAGGGGTGACAAAAGAATCCACCGGAAAGTGGATGACAGATACCAGATGTTTTCAATTATTACCAGGATAATCAGATAGCAGCTGTTAAAGCCCAACAACCTAAACGCACGGTTTTTAAGCCGGCTTGCAGCCTGTCGACGGCGGAGAATGCGGAGTATTTTTTCAAAGGGATAGAGCATCAGGGATAGGCCGGATTGATATGGTAATAATAAATATTTGTTCCCATTTGTAAGGCGGCTGTACGAATTTCTTCCGGATCCCCATAGACTTCGGCATCTTCCCAGCCGTTGCCCAGGTCGCACTCATAGGTGTAAAACACCACAAGACGACCTTCATGAAACAAGCCCAGTCCTTGTGGCGGTTTTCCGTCATGTTCGTGAACTTTGGGAAGGCCTTTGGGAAATGCAAATACCTGGTGATAGATGGGATGAGAAAAGGGGAGCTCCACCAGCTCTTTGTCCGGAAAAACCTTTTTCATTTCCCGCCTGAAGGATTTATCCAGTCCGTAATTGTCATCTGCATGCAAAAATCCTCCGTTCACCAGATAAAAACGGAGTCTTCTGACCTGCTCATCCTTTAAAAAGAAATTCCCGTGTCCTGTCATGTGCAAAAAATGGACCTTGAATAGATCCGGTGAATCAATATCCACCGTAACGGGAGTTTCCTGCACTTCCAGATCCGTCTGCTCATGGATAAAGGAAGCCAGATTCTCCAAGGATCCGGGATTGGCATACCAGTCCCCGCCACCACCGTATTTCAGGCGCCCGATGAGTAAAGGTTCACCAACTGTCCCTTCCAATGTGATCAAACATAAAATCAGAATGGCTGAAAAATGGATGCAGCGTGTCATAAAGAAATTTACGGTTGGTTTTTGGGGAAGTTCCGTTCCATGATAGAGTGGACAAGAGGAATAAGTTCTTCCAATTCAGTGTAGGTATGGACGGTTACTCCAGGATTTCCACTCACAAGAGCACTCAGTCTGCGGGCATCTTTTTTCTGAAAAAAGGCATGGACGGGAATATTTTGCTGGACTCCGATGGCAATTTCGTATCCAACCCCGAGGGAGGGGGTGGTCACTTCGGCGATCAGGCAATCTGCTTTTTTCAGCCAGTCCAGATCCCGGATAAAAATGTCCCGATTGGACAGTTTTTCTTCACCGACTGCTGTCAGGTTGGGGTCTGCAACATGTTCCGTGAGAACGGTACCGTATTCTTTCAATGTATTTACGATCATCCGGTATACCGGTAGTAATTCCCTGCCGGCGCTGATAGCTCCACAAAAATAAATGTTCATGATTCTTTCGCTGTTTGATGTGATTTATTGAGAAAATCCCGGGCATTTTCCAGGGCCGCATCGGTGATTTTCCCGGCTCCCAGGAGTTTAGCGATTTCCCGTATTCTGTCATCCTCCTGAAGATAGCGGATGCGAGTTTCTGTGCGCCCCTGTAAAACCTCTTTTTCCACAACCACATGACGTTCTCCAAGGGAGGCAATCTGTGGTAGGTGTGTAATGCAAATCACCTGATGATACCGGGAAAGTTCTTCGATCTGTTCACCGACGATTCGGGCAATCCGTCCGGAGACACCGGTATCGGCTTCGTCAAAGATCAAGGTTGGGATGGAATCGGCATCGGCAAGGACCGATTTAATACCCAGCATAATTCGTGAAGCTTCACCACCGGAAGCTGTTTGAGTCAGGGGGCGGAAATCTTCACCGGGGTTTGTAATAATTTCAAACTCAAGCAGGTCAAAACCCTGAGATTGCGGTATCACTGTTTTGCCGTGCCATGATACAGAAAGGGGGGATGTTCCCTCCTGACAGGAAAAGCGAACCCTGAACCGGGCGTGTTCCATGCCCAGACGATGGAGTCTTGATTCTACCGCTTCAGTAAAAACCCGGGCCGTTTCAAGTCGTTTTTTGTGCAGACGTTCACCGGCTTCAATCAATGCTTCACGGGCTTTTCCTGCCTGTTCTCGTGCTTTCCGGAGTTCTGTCGAAAAATCTTGGTCTCCGGATAACTCTGATTGCAGTTGCTGATAATAAGTATACAATTCATCATACGTCTTGCGATATTTCTGCGTCAGAAAATTCAGAGTATTCACCCGGTCCCTGATTTCTTCAAGCCGTGCCGGATTATGGGGAATGTGATCCCGGTATTCTGCCATACTCCGACCTGTCTCTTCCAGGGAAATCATCGCTGAATCCAGTTCCTTCAGATAATCGGCAGGAGTGGAATCAATTCGGAGCAAATGTTCCAGATCATGTTTTAATGAACTGAGTAGGGAGATTACCGAATTGTCGCTTTCATATAGTGTATCGGCAATGCGATGGGCGGTATCCACAAGCTCTTGCGAGTTTTCCAGTATTTTTAACTCATTTTCCAGTTCGTCCAATTCTCCTGGATGGGGATTGACTTTTTTCAACTCCTGATAATGGAACGATTTTAATTCCTGTTCTTTGAGATACTGATCCTGATTTTTCTTTAGTTTTTCTTCATGCCGGACGGCTTCTTTCAAATCAATAAGGGCACGGCTATAGTCCCGGAGCAGTCCTGGATTCTTTGCGTAGGCATCCAGATAGTCTATGTGACTGTTGCTGTTTAAAATTTTCTGATGTTCATGCTGTCCGTGCATTTCCACCAGGGCATCTGCCAATTCTCTCAGGATTTGAAGGGAAACATAATGGTCATTAAAAAAGGTTCTGGATTTTCCATTCCGGTGAATTTCACGCCGAAATACCCACTCCGTATCATCAACCGGTAAATCATTGGTCGTCAGAATCTCTTTCAAATCATCATGAAGTACCGGTGGAGCAAAGACAGCTTCCACAACGGCCATATCTGCTCCTTTTCGGATCATTGAGAGGTTTGCTCTATCTCCCAGAACCAAGCCGAGGGCATCGATGATAATGGATTTCCCTGTGCCTGTTTCACCGGTTATAATGGTCAGACCTGGACCTGGTGAGATCTCTGTTTCACGAACGATAGCAAAATTTTTCACGTGAAGTTGCTTAAGCATGGCTTATCAAAGCTCCTGTGAATGGTTCATGTGTTTGAGATCCTCATGATGTCTGGCAAGAACCTTTTTTCGGACGACATGTACAATCAGAAGTCCTGTCGTGATTCCGGCTGTGTCCGCTACAAAATCCCAAATACTGGAATGGCGCCCCGGAACAAAGTACTGGTGTATTTCGTCTGAGAGGCCGTAAAGCAGTGTGATGGCAAAGGTCAGCCAGGCAATTTTTCCTGTATCAAAAGGACGGTATTCCCTGATGGAAAGGTAAATCAGAATTGTTGCTATCAAATAAATGCCTGCATGAATGATTTTATCAAAGCTCAGAATGTCCATGCGCGGAATCTTTTCTGAAGGGATGGAAGACTGAATAAAGATCAGACTAAGGTAAAGGACAGCAAAAAGTGTATATTTTTTATTCAATAGTCTCATAATCTTTCATAACCTCGGGCAAAGAGTGGATTAAATCACCGGCAATCATTCCCCGGCACCCCTTCATGTGTGCAGCTTTGATTCCTGCCAGTCCATGAAAATGGCTTCCACAAAGGGTTGCGGCTTCCGGTGAAAAGCCTTGAGCCAACAGGGATGTGATGATACCTCCCAGAACATCTCCGGAGCCTGCTGTAGCCATACCGGGAGAATTGTATGGATGGATGTAAATTCTTCCGTCAGGGAAAGCACTCATGCTGGTGGATCCTTTCAAGTGAATAATTTTTCCTGATTTTTGAGCGGCATTCCGGAGTGTGTTGACTGGATCTGATTGAAGGTCTTTTTCTGGAATGGAAGTAAGCCTGAGAAATTCCCCGGCATGAGGCGTCAGAATTAAAGGAGCTTCTGTAAGTCTTAAATCATTGAGATGAATACTATTCAAGGCGTCGGCATCCAGGACGGCCGGGGTATCCAGTTCTCTCAAAATATTCCTGACAAAGTGTTCTGTCTCTTTGTGCCGTCCCAACCCCGGACCGATAAGGACAGCCTTTGTCCGCATTTTCAGTGTATCCCACAGATGGATATCATCAGCAGATACATATTCCATTTGGCCTGTATGGCAAAGAATTTCAGGTGCCTGATGATGGATAACCTGTGATACGCCTTTAGGCACAAGGGCTCTGACCATGCCAGCACCAGCCCGAAGAGCACTCAGGGCAGCCAGTGTAATGGCTCCGGGCATTTCTTTATGACCGCCGATGCATACAACCTGTCCCCGGGAGTATTTATGGTCGGTTCCCCGGACAGGAAGCATCATCGATCGAATGACGGCATCGGTACATAAAAATGTAGGTGCTGCGTGTTCCATGGCTTTTTCAGAGTAGTCAAGATCTGTCAGAAGGATATCCCCGCTAAGGAATTTTCCTTCATGAAGGAATAATCCGGTTTTATAAAATCCCATGGTGACGGTTTTATCTGCCCGAAGTACCGGACCAAGGGTGTGGCCGTTTGTTCCATCCAGTCCTGAAGGTAAATCCACAGCGACAATCGGCTGATTGCGGTGTTTATCGTTTAAGATTTTTAGAATAGATAATGTAATACCCCGTACGGCATTTCGGAGACCTGTTCCCAAGAGGGCATCCACCCAGACAGAATCTGTACTCAAATAATTTTTCAGAATATCAACATCTTTTATGATATGGGGTTTGATGCCGGTTTGGAGCATCTTTTTTACATGCCAGGCGGCGTCTCCCGTGTAGTTCTCCGGTTCGGCGGTTATGAACACATCCACAGTAATGCCTTTCAGGTGGAGCTCCCGGGCTGCTACAGCACCATCTCCACCATTATTTCCTTTTCCACAAAAAATTTGGCATCGGGAAATATGTTGGGTTTGACAAATTTCAAAAACGGAATCAGCCACTGAAATGCCGGCTTTTTTCATCAGGATTTTCCCGTCCTTACCCTCGGTTTCCAGGGTATACCGGTCTATCTGACCGGCTTCTTCAGAAGATACGACACGATACGTCATTATTTTACTCCTATTTCAAAAAAGACAATGGCTGTAGCCAGAGTTTGGGTGTGGCTCAAACTGACAGAGATGTGGCGGATGGTCAGGATTTTCATAATTTTTTCATCTAAATGTAAAAAGGGTTTTCCCCCCGGGTCATTCACTATAAACATATCTGTCCAGGCAGGATGATAGGACAAATGGGATAAAAGAGCCTTCCGGCAGGCTTCTTTGGCAGCGAAGCGCGCTGCATAGTGTTCATATTTTCGAGTTTTGGCTTCACAGTAGGCGATCTCTTTGGGATGGAATATTTTTTTTAAAAAATGATCTCCATGCTGAATGATAGCTTGCTGGACACGTGCAACTTCAACAATGTCTATGCCTGTTTCAACCATGAGCTGATTCAATTTTTTCGATAATTTTTAGAATTTCATCAAAACGGCCTATTTCAAAATCGGCTCCAGAATGGACAGTATCAAACAGGTCACCATATCTTGCAAAAATGGATCGGATTCCCATCTGTCGGGCACCTGCCATATCTCGCTCGGGCCAGTCCCCCACCATCATCACATCCTGTGGAGAAAGTCCAAGTTTTTTCAAAGCAAGTCTGAAAGGATCGGGTGACGGCTTGGTCACGCCGGTATCATCGAAAGTCACCACGACATCGAAAAGACGGTGTAGATTCAGCTGATAAAGTCTTAACCACGCTTCTCTGGCCGGAGCATCGGAGACGACTGCCAGTTTTATCCCCCTTTTAATCAAAGAAATCAGGGTTGAAAAAACGGTGGGATAGGGCTTTAACTGGGCTTCACGGGCTTTTCGATAGTGAGTGATGCCAGCCGCCAGGTATTGATAATCCAGAAATCCCTCATGGTTTACGATGAACTCATCCAGAACCTTTTGGTATTCCCAACCTTTCGCCTTATAGATTGCCATAATTTCTTCAAAAGCTTTTTCCTCGTCAATGGACATACCGGCTTCTATCATCCCGGTAATGGCCCCTCGTATGGAGTTGGCTTTTAAATTACCAAAATCCATCAATGTATTATCCAGATCCAGAATGACTGCTTTGATGTTCATGTATGAAAATATAAAATTTAATGTAACAAAAAAAGGGGAGATATGAACTCCCCTTAAAAAAAAATCGTCAGGAGTTACTGTTGCCTGCTAACGGGTTTACCTTTCCGGATTTGTTCAATCTCATATTCGGCTACTTTACGCCAGCGAGCATCGGTTCTGGCCCGGTTGAATGCATTGATGGCATCATCATTGTTTCCCATCAGGGCAAAAGCCATGCCCATTTCATACCAGGCTGCACCAAAATTGGAATTGATTTGTGTTGCGTTTTTTGCTGCTTCTATTGCCAGCTCATATTTTTCCAGATAATTATAGGCTTCTGCCAGGCGGTAATACACCTGGGCATTCCGGGGAGAATATTTTGCGGCATTTTTAAGTGCTTCTACAGCTTCTTCATAACGGTCTAATTCCATCAAAACAGCGCCATAACCCTCCCAGGCAGCAGCAGACGTTTTGTCGAGGGATACTGCCTTTGCATAGCTCGCTTCTGCTTCTTTCAGATTCTTTCTGTCCAGGTATATCCGTCCCATGACTGCATAGGCCTTATCATAATTGGGATTGATTTCCACACACTTTTTTAATTGTTCCAGAGCTTTCAGATGCTCTCCCACATTCTGTAAATAAATCGCCAGATTGTAACGGAGGGCTTCATCATTTGCATTGGCCTCAATCCCCTGCTGTAAATAATCAATGGCCTTTTCAATATCACCGGCTTTACGTTTGATTGCACCGAGAAGCTGATAGGCAGTAGAAAAAGTGGGATCAATGGATATGGCGATATTGAGTTTTTTTTCTGCTGTTGTAAGATCGTTTATTTTGTAGGCATTTAGTCCGTCCTGGTAATATTTCTGAACCATTACCCGCTTAGCCCGTGTATATTTTTCATCGCCGCCGCTTAGTTCAATAGCTTTATCGTAGTATTTTAAAGCAGCTTCATGATCGTCCTGCAATAAGGCAATTACACCCAGACGATAATAGGTATCCGCAAAATTGGGATATTTTTCAGCGACTTGAAGGTAGACACGTTTCGCATTATCAGGATTTCCGGCGTCATATTCCCGTTGACCATCCCGGATCATATTCACAAGATCCCGGATTTGATCAAAGCGTTCCCGGTATGTTTCGTCGGTGGGATTAAAATCAATTGCTTTCCGGACTGCCTGTTGGGCTTCGGTGAGATTACCCCGACGCAATTCAATTTCATGTAATAGGTAGTAAGCCGGGGCAAAACTTGAGTCCTGCGCCAAAACCTGTTGTACAAACATTTCAGCACTCATTAGGTCATTGTTTTCCAACATTGCTTTTGCCTGATCAATTTGCCCCTGGAGGGTTGCTAAATCCTGTCCTGAAGCGGTCAATCCAAATATCAGCAATAAAACCGATATGATCCGTATTTTGTGTTTCATAGCCATCATATTTCCTGTATTTGTTACAGTTACCAAATATTTTGTGCCCAGGGCGGGATTTGAACCCGCATGCCCAGTAGGGCGCTACCCCCTCAAGATAGTGTGTCTGCCTGTTTCACCACCTGGGCAGGATTCCCTAGTAAAAAACTGTGGGAATCTAAACTCTTTACATCAGCAATTCTACAAGATTTTCGCCGGAAATGCCGCATTTTTTATTCTTTTACCGGTACATTGGGCTCTTCAATGTCGATTCCGGCGGGTCTGGGCAGGGAAGAAGAAGAAGTCACAACTCCTTTTTCCGCCTGTTCCTGAACCACACTTCTCTGGGCATTAGATCCCCTGACCATAAAATTGATGAGGATAATAAGAATAAAAAAGACGATAGCCAGGTACTGGGTGGCTTTTGCCAGAAACCCTGCTGCATTGCGTCCGCCCAGGACACTATTGAGTCCTCCCATACCGCCGCCAAAGGTAGAACCGCCAAGACCTCCGCCCTTTGAAGACTGCATGAGAATGGATGAAATCAGAAGCAGACTAACAATGACAAGAATGATAATTACAAATGTCAACATATTGTTTATCCTTTATTCATAAGTTGATGGGCAATGCCGATTATGGCATAGAAATCTTCTGTCTTCAGACTGGCACCTCCGATGAGGAGTCCGTCAATATCAGCTTCAGACAAAAGCTCTTCAGCATTATTGGGTTTGGCACTGCCGCCATAGAGTATCCGGGTATTTTCACTGATTTCGGTACTGAAAGACGTTTTCAGGATCTTCCGGATCAAGGCATGGACTTCCTGGGCCTGTCCGGCGGTTGCCGTTTTACCTGTTCCGATAGCCCATACCGGCTCGTATGCCAAAACAAGTGTCTTCATAATTTCCGGGCGTAATTCTTTCAAGGCGCCTTTCAACTGCTGGGTGATGACATCCGTTGTAATACCCTTTTCCCGATCTTCCAGAGTTTCGCCAATGCATACAATGGGAACCAGTCCGGCATCATGTGCTCTAAGGATTTTCGTGTGCACCAGTTCGTCCGTCTCATAAAAATACTGCCGGCGTTCGGAATGTCCGATTAAAACATAGACACAGCCTGTTTCCTTCAGCATTTCACCGGAGATTTCACCGGTGTATGCACCTTTCAGTTCCTGGTGGAGGTTTTGTCCCCCAATCTTGACCGGTGTTCCCTCCAGGGATTCTTTCAGGGGCTGGATGGAAACATAGGGCGGACACAAAAGGATTTCCGGGAAAAAATTCTGAAGTCCCTTAGCTTTCAGGTTACGACCGAATTCCCGGGATTGGGACGGTCCATGATTCATTTTCCAGTTTCCGGCAATCAATAAACGTCGCATAAAAATCCTTTATTCTTTTTCTGAAATCTTTGCCACTGCCGGTAGTTCGAGTCCTGATATTAGTTCCAGAGAGGCTCCACCACCGGTAGACACATGACTTATTTTATCACTGTAACCCAGTTTATTCACGGCAGCTACCGAATCACCGCCGCCAACCAGAGAGATTGTTCCCTTTTCCGTCGCTTCAGCCAACGCTTTGGCGATTGCTTCAGTCCCCTTGGCAAAATTCGGCATCTCAAAAACCCCCATGGGACCGTTCCAAAGAACGGTTTTGCTTTTGGAGATGATATCTGAAAAAAGGCGGATGGTTTCCGGACCGATATCTAGTCCGAATTTTCCGGCAGGGATTTGATCTATGGGGACGGTGACGGCTGGTGCCTCGTTTTCAAAGGCATCTGCGGCAACGACATCCACCGGAAGATGGAAATGGACCCCTGAGGATTTAACCTTTTCAAGAATTTCTTTTGCAAGATCCACTTTATCCTCTTCAACCAGGGAATTCCCGATTTCATACCCCATGGCCTTAAAAAAGGTAAAGATCATGCCTCCACCCACCAACAGATGATCCACCTTTTTCAGCAGGTGCTGTATGGTATCGATTTTACCGCTGATTTTGGCACCGCCTAGAATAGCTGTATAGGGACGTACAGGATTTTCCACTTTATCTTTTAGATAGACCAGTTCCTTTTCCAGGAGGAGGCCACAGATGACCTTTTCAAAATACGCAGTGACACCCACCGTCGAGGCATGAGCTCTGTGGGAAGTACCGAAGGCATCATTGACATACATATCGGCATAGGAAGCCAGTTTCCTTGCAAACTCCGGATCATTTTTCTTTTCTTCTTCATGGAAGCGAAGATTTTCCAGAAGAAGAACATCACCTGGTTTCAGGGATGCGGCCAAGTTTGTGGCGTCTTCGCCGACACAATCCTCAGCAAATTTTACTTCCCGGTTCAGCAGTTCGGATAAGCGTTTTTGTACCGGTTTCAGGGAAAAGGCCGGATCGGCTTTACCTTTGGGTCTGCCCAAATGGCTCATACAAATTACAGATCCCCCGTCATTCAGGATTTTTTGAAGGGTTGGCAGAGAAGATACGATTCGGTAATCATTGGTAATTTCGCCGGCGTCATTCACCGGGACATTAAAATCGACACGGACTAAGACCTTTTGATTCTTGAAATTGACATCGTTGACAGTAAGTCTTGCCATATATTCACCTCCATTTTCAGATTTTTAATATAAGAAATTTTGTGCAGTGATTTTAAGAGAAAAAAGTGGAGATTGTAAATTTTCATAATATAGTATACAATAATTGAGTAGAGACAAAACACATTTTGCCTTTAGATTTGAGTCGGCAGTCGGCAGTCGACAGTAGCGAGGGGATTGGGGAGATTGATTGGATTGATTGGATTGAAACGCCAGGAGCGGAGCAACACTAACTTCAGACAGGTCGCGGTCTGTCCCTACATCTTCCATCTTCTTATAAATGATAGCGGATTTTTTGTTGATCTGATGATGAAATTATTAGAGAAATAGGATATATGATTTCGATTAGGTAGCGCCCCCCACCCCGGGGGTAAAATACACCGAAAAGCGACACAATGCAAGATAATATTGTTAATCATATATATGTTGTTTCGTATTATTTAATGGATTAAATACAGTCCTCATTTAAACTTAGCGGCAGTCGTCGGTCGGAACCCCTGAGCCCCTGAACCCCTGAACCCCTGAGCCCTTGAACCCCTGAACCCCTGAACCCCTGAACCCCTGAACCCTTGAACCCCTGAACCCCTGAACCCCTGAACCC
>JASGMP010000072.1 GCA_030156395.1 Fidelibacterota bacterium | reverse complement strand
ATCCTTTTCTGGGCAAAGGAACCATCGCCGTCACCCTTTTGCGGAGCCAATCTCCCTCTTTGTGTGCCATTCCCGATCTTGCCCGTATGCACATTGACCGACGCCTGACCTGGGAAGAGGATAAAGAAAGTGCTCTGGCGGAATTAAAAAAAATCTGCGGCAAAGATGTGACAATAGAAGTCCCGGAATATCACCGTCCAAGTTATCAGGGCACGGTTTATACCGTTGAAAAGTATTTCCCCACCTGGAAAATACCGGAAGACCATCCCCTGGTACAGTCCGGGGCGAAAACATACGAAGCGCTTTTTCACGAAAAGCCACGGATCGACAAATGGACCTTTTCAACCAATGGGGTGTCCATCTGCGGGCGTCACGGGATTCCCTGCATTGGTTTCGGACCGGGAAATGAGATTTATGCCCATGCACCGAATGAGAAGACACCGGTTGAGCATCTGGAAAAAGCTGCGGCGTTTTACACCCTAATCGCTTATGAATGATGAATGATGAATGATGAATGATGAATTGAATGATGAATGATGAATTGCACGGCGAACTACTTGATGACCGGGCGTCGCTTCACGTCTGATGTCCCAATCGAATCCCCTGTAAAATATCTCAATAAATTGGGGCTCTTTTCACGGGGCAGGCAATCATCCAATGTATCGGGTAGACACACGTGGGCACCCCTACACCTCATTCATGGGCGAACACAACGGTTCGCCCCTACACCGCCCCAATTCGTTCTCCCGTTCCCTATCCGCCCCTCCGCACCCTCTTCGGGAAGCAAAAAAAATCTTAGCGTCTCCACGCACTCCGCGGGAGGCCTAAAAAAGAATCTCAGCGCCTCTGCGCCCTCCGCGGTTAACTAAAAAGGAGCAACAATGCCTCAAACACTCTTACACGGAAAACACCTGATCACCTTTCAGGACTGGACCAACCCGGAAATCGAAATGGCCCTGAATGTGGCCTCGGATTTAAAGCGGCGCTTCGCCATGGGTGAAGCCCACCGCCTTTTGCAGGATAAAACCCTCTTCATGATGTTTTTTGAACAATCCACCCGGACCCGGAATTCCATGGAAGCGGGGATGACCCAGCTGGGTGGACACGCTCATGATCTGACACCGGACAAGATGCAGCTCTCCCATGGAGAATCGGCCAAAGACACCGCCATGGTTCTTTCACGGATGGGACACGGTATCGCCTGCCGGAACTGCTTTTACGGTATCGGGAATCCTTACCTGAATGAACTGGCAAAACATGCATCCATCCCGGTCCTGTCTCTTCAGGATGATCTGTACCACCCCATGCAGGTCATCGCAGACCTGATGACCATCCGGGAATATTTCGGGACTAACACAAAAGGGCTAAAGGTAACCATTTCATGGGCTTATGCCACGTCTCACGCCAAACCCCTCTCTGTACCCATTTCCCAGTTCCTCATGTTCCCCCGCTTCGGTATGGATGTCACCATCGCCGCACCCAAAGAATTTCCCTTCCCCGATTTTCTGGTAAAGCAGGCCGGTGAAAATGCACGAAAATTCGGCGGTTCACTCCGGTACACAGAAGATATGGATGAAGGATTTGAAGGAGCACACATTGTCATCCCCAAAAACTGGGGTGGATTCGGAAACTGGAGCTTTGACGAATACAATGCCAATGAAGAAGCCTGTAAACAGGAGATGAAAGCGAATCTGGAAAAATACAGGGACTGGATCTGCGACGAACGGCGGATGAAGTTGGCGGCACCGGAGGTAAAATACATGCATGCCCTTCCGGCAGACAGGGGCAAGGAAGTCACGGATGCAGTGATTGACGGACCGGCGTCCATCATCTACGACGAAGCGGAAAACCGGCTCCATACGGCCAAAGCCGTCATGGCCCTCACCATGGGCGGAAGACCTTAGGCACGGGCTCACAAAGTATGAACTTATGATACATTTTTTCTACACATGTTCTGAATGCGGCAGGGAATACGAGATCCATCCGTCCCGGATGCTCTGTCCGGAGTGTGCCAAAAGCCAGTCTACGGACGAACCGCTCCGGGGGATTTTGGAAGTGATGCTGGACGGACGGGTTTCCAACCCGGAAGACATATTCGCCTATTTGCCTGTAGAAAAACAATATTTTCCATCGGTACCTCTTGAACCCACACCCTTATGGCAATCCGCACGTCTGACGGATAAAACGGGATTTATACATCTGTATCTGAAAGACGACACCCGTCAGCTTACCGGTTCTCTGAAAGACCGTGCATCCCTCCTGGTGGCTGCCTTTGCCCGGCGGGAAGGCATCCGGGAGATCACCGTAGCTTCTACCGGCAATGGAGGTTCATCCATGGCAGGTATCGGCGCCGCGGCCGGACTCCAAATCACCCTTTTTCTGCCCAAAAACGCCCCACGGGCCAAAATGATACAGGCCCTTCAATACGGTGCCCGGGTCATCCCTGTAGACGGTAATTACGACCGGGCCTTTGACCTCTCCCTGACTTATAGTCAAAAAGGGGGAACCTTAAGCCGGAATACGGCCTATAATCCCCTTACCATCGAAGGGAAAAAGACTGTTTCCCTGGAAATTTTCCACCAATTGAAAGATATCCCTGATGTGGTCTTTGTCCCTGTGGGCGATGGTGTGATTTTAAGCGGCGTGTATAAAGGATTTCGGGATCTGAAACATCAGGGATTGACCGACCGGATTCCCCAAGTGGTGGCTGTCCAGGCAGAGGGCAGTGATGCCATCGCACAAGCCCTGAAAAGGGACAGCTTCACACCAATTACAGCCTCCACCCTGGCCGATTCCATCTCTGTGGATATCCCCCGGAACGGGTATTATGCCCTGAAACAACTGAAAGAAAACGACGGATCCTGCGTGACGGTGACCGATGAAGAAATTCTTCAGGCTCAAAAAGAACTTGCTTCCACATCCGGACTTTTTGCCGAACCCGCAGCTGCCGCCTCTTATGCAGGGTTTCTAAAAATAAAACAGTCCATCCCCAAAGATAAAAAAGTCGTGCTGCTCATCACCGGAAATGGTCTGAAAGATACCGGTTCTGCACAAAAAGGAATTCGATTTCCTAATCAAACCATCTCATCCCTGGAGGAGTTGGATCATGATTGAGGGTGTGATACTTGCTGCAGGATTTTCACAACGGACAGGGACATTCAAACCGGCTCTTCTTCTGAACGGGAAACCCCTGATCAGGCACTGTATCGACAGCATGCGTCTCGTCTGTGAACGGATTATCGTTGTGGGCGGTTATGACTTTGAAACCCTCCGGGATATATGTGTCGGTGAGCCGGACCTGGTCCTTGTGTTCAATGAAAAATTTGAATCCGGGATGTTTTCTTCGGTGCAGAGTGGTCTTCGGGCTGTGAAAGGAGAAAAATTTTTTCTGATTCCCGGCGATCAGCCGGTGGTAAAACCGGAGACATACCGGCAGATGCTAAAAGCACAGGGGACACTTGTTGTCCCACGATATCAAGGTAAAAAAGGCCACCCCGTGCTTTTTGCATCCTCCCATATCCCGGGGATTTTATCCATGCCGGAAGACGGGATTCTCCGGGATTATATTCACAGTCAGGAGGCAACAATTCTTGATGTAGACGATCCGGGAATCGGAATGGATGTGGATAATCTCCATGATTTTGACAAAATTAAAGCATACACACGGGAGAAAACACCGTGAAAATGACCATCAGCAAATCGATAAAACGGACGGATGCCCGTGAAAAAATCCGGGGCGAGGCCCAATATATCGGTGATATGTCTTTTGACAATCCCCTTTACCTGAAAACCGTCCGCAGCACCCGGCCTCACGCAAAAATTCTGGACATCCACCTGCCGGATCTACCTGAAGGCTGTTTTATAATCGATAAATCCCACATCCCGGGGAAAAACCGCATGCGGACCGTGGTTTCGGATCATCCTATTCTGGCAGAAGATGAAGTGCTGTATATCGGTCAGCCCATCCTCCTGGTGGCAGGTCCCAGCCGGGAGCTTGTGTATCAGATTTCTGAGAAAATCCGGATTGACTATGAAGATCTTCCGGCGGTTTTTACCCTGGAAGAATCGGAAAAACAGAACTGTGTTTTTACAGAATACTCATTCTCCAAGGGGGAGCCGGACACGGCTTTTGCACAGGCAGCGAGAATCATTGAGGATGAATACCGGACCGGCCTCCAGGAGCACGTATATCTGGAGCCCCAGGGGATGGCAGCAGAGGTAAAAGACGATACGGTCTTCGTCTACGGATCCATGCAATGTCCCTTTTATGTCGAAGATGCCCTTACTGAAGCTCTGGGCAGGCCGTCAGACAAAATCCGTGTTGTTCAAACCACAACCGGCGGAGCCTTCGGCGGCAAAGAGGAGTTCCCTTCCCTTATTGCCTGTCACACTGCCATTGCCGCCCTTGCCACACACCATCCCGTCTTCCTCATCTACGACCGGGATGAAGATATTATCTGTTCTACCAAACGGCATCCTTCGATCATCCGTTATAAAGCGGGACTCGATGACAATAATCGGGTTACCGTTCTGGATATAGACCTTTTATATGATGCCGGAGCCTATTGCGGACTCTCCCCGGTGGTATTGCAACGGGGTATTTTCTCAGCCACCAATGTGTACAATTTCCATCATTTGAAAGTCCATGGGCGGAATTTCCGAACTCATACTGTTCCATCCGGCGCTTTCCGGGGATTCGGAGCACCCCAGTCCATTTTTGGCACAGAGATGCTCATGCACAACATTGCCGTTTCGCTGGGACTCGATCCCCTTGAGTTTAAAATGAAGCATATCCTGAAGCAGGGGGATCCTTCCTGCACCGGCGGAAAAATTCACGACAAAGTCATCCTCCCGGAATTGGTTGAAAGGGCTCTGGATTTATCGGATTACCGTCAAAAAATCCAAAAGAAGAAAAAATTCGCCGGGGTAGGCATCTCGCTTTTTCTTCATGGTTGTGGATTTACAGGAAACGGTGAACAGCTCATCAAAGGAAAAATCATCCTCCGGAAAAGCAAAGACCGGGTGGTTTTAAAAATATCCAGCGTGGAAATGGGACAGGGTGCCGATACCGTACTCCGGAAAATAGTCGCCCATACACTGGATTTGCCTATAGAAAAAGTGACCTGTGAAATCCGTGATACAGGACTTGTTCCCGATTCGGGTCCGACCGTGGCATCCCGGACCACCATGATTGTAGGAGGACTTTTAAAGACGGCGGCGGATGAGATGAAATCCCGGTGGAATGAAGCGGAGGACTTTGAAATTAGTAAAGTATATCATCATCCCGATTTTCTAACATGGGATAACGACACGTTTCAGGGAAATGCCTATCCCACCTATTCCTGGGGAGTCAACGTGGCGGAAATCACGATCGATCCTGTGACGTATGACATTCACATTGAAAAAGTCACGGGAGTTTATGACGTAGGCAGGGCCATTGACGAGCGGGCCTTGCGGGGACAGATGGAAGGGGGCATCGCCCAGGGAGCCGGATGGGCTACCCTTGAAGTCATGAAAAGTAAAGAAGGCAAATTGGTGCAGCACAACCTGACAGATTATAAAGTCCCTACATCCATGGATGTCCCTGAAATCACCTGTGATTTTATAGATAACCCCTACGAATTCGGCCCTTTTGGTGCCAAGTGTGCCGGAGAACTCCCCATGTCCGGTGCCCCACCGGCTGTTGTAGCAGCCATATCCAACGCCCTGGGAATCCCCCTGAAAGAAATCCCGGTGACCCCGGAAATGCTCATGGAGTTAGAAAGACATGAAGATTGAATTCATATTAAACGGTGAAACACAAACGATAGACGTCCATCCTGCCCGGCGGCTGTTGGATATCCTCCGGGAGGATTTTCACCTGACGGCGGTGAAAGAGGGTTGCGGTGAGGGAGAATGCGGCGCCTGTGTGGTATTGATGGATGGAAAAGCGGTGAATTCCTGTCTGATCCCTGCCGGTTACCTGGAAGGAAAATCCATCCTCACACCGGAAGGATTTAAAGAAACCCCCCGGGGTCAGATCCTTGAAGAAGCATTTATTGAAGCCGGAGCGGTTCAGTGCGGGTTTTGCACACCAGGTTTTATCATGGCGGCAGAATCCCTCCTGAACGAAAATCCCAATCCCACGAACGCACAAATACGGGAAGGCCTTTCGGGGAATCTATGCCGGTGTACAGGCTATCAGATGATTTTCAAAGCGGTTCGCCTGGCCATAGAGAAGGGAGAGGGATTATGGTAGATGCATACCGTCCCAAAACCCTTTCCGAAGCCCTGAAAATCCGGAATGAAACCGATTGTCTGCCCATTGCCGGCGGGACAGATCTCATGGTGCAGAAAGCACGGGGGACAGGCCTGGGACCCGGTTTTGAAAAGCCGTTGCTCTTTGTAGGACACCTGCCAGAACTACAACGCATTGAAAAAAAAGAGGGTTACATTCATATTGGTCCGGCTGTATTACTCTCCGAACTCCTTCACAATCCCCTCATTCCGGACACTTTTAAAAAGGCCGTGGCTTTGATGGCATCACCGCCTTCCAGAAATCTGGCAACCCTGGGAGGCAACATTTGCAATGCCTCACCGGCCGGTGATACCCTCCCCTTTCTATACGCCGCCGATGCGGAGCTCCTCCTGGAAAACCATGCCTTTGAAAGGCGAATGGCCATTGAAGATTTCATCACCGGTCCCAAACAAACAGACATGAAACCCGATGAACTTTTAACAGATATCATCATCCCGGATATGGATTTCCCCGTCACCTATTACAAGAAAGTGGGGCAACGCCGGGGCATGAGCTTGACCAAGGCCTCTTTTCACGGATTGGCCGACGTGCTGGACGGGTACGTGGAAGATCTGCGCATGGCTTTCGGATCCGTTGCACCGACAGTTGTCCGCTCACGGGATATTGAAAACTCCCTCATCGGTGAATCCGTCAACAGCCTTAAAAACCGCTATCAGGAAATTCTTGAACTCTATGAACCGCTGATTCAACCCATTGACGATGCCCGGTCCACCGCCAAGTACCGGAAAAATGTCTGCTTCAATATGTTGAAGGATTTTCTCAACCACCTGGAAAAAAATCAAGGAGATATAATATGAGTGAGCACAAAAAATTTTTGAATCTGGCCTTTTTCTACGGTGGCCTGTGGGGACTTGCAGAGGCTACACTGGGATATTTGCTCCACTTTTTACCGACGGGTGTTGCAGGCATGATCATGTTTCCTGTCGCCTTTTATTTGATGTTTAACCTGTATAAGACATCCGGTGTACAATCTGTTGTTCTCATGGCAGGATGTATTGCCGCGGGCATTAAACTCACAGGACTGGCGATTCCCCTTCAAACACCCATGAGTGTCATCAATCCGGCTGTATCCATCCTTTTGGAATCCCTGGTCATATTTGCTTTCGTAAAAAGCACGGCAACACAAGAGAAGGTGTATATAAAAACCTTCGCCATGGCGACCATCCACATGGGACTCTTTGTCCTTGTCCAGGCGCTTATCTTCCGTCCGGCAGAGGGGCTTTATCTCTTTTCCGCTTTACCTTTGGTGGGATATATTATACTGAGTGGTATAGTGGGTTCTGTAATCCTGGGCAGCTGGTTGCGTAATCCCCTGGGAAACCTTTTCTCATATACACAAAGGTTGTCCGTCCTTCATTCCGGACTTGTGATCGTGACAGCTATATTGCTGGAAACAGGAACCCGCCTGATCTGAGATGACCGTCTATGAAAAACTTCAGAAAGATATTCCCTATATCCCGGTGGATGAAATCATTGTCGGTTTCTTTTCGGTTTTAGTGAAAGCAGGAAATAATGCCGGCATTGCCTCGACCATCAAGTACGGGAAAATACATGACCGGGTTGGGGATGTAAAGGACCTGGAAAGAAAAAGCCTTCGGGAACTGGCAGGGCTCGTCTGTTCAGATCACATGCTTGCCGCTTCTCTGGGGATGGCCGCCATAAATTGTTATTGGGCTGGGAGAGACTCAGATTTTATAACTGTCAATGCAAAAGATATCGTACTGGATAAAGGCCGGGGAAAAACCGTCGGTGTGATCGGGCACTTCCCATTTCTCAACAAGAACAGGGATTTGTACAAAGAACTCATGATCTTTGAAAAATTTCCACAGGGCGGAGATTGGGATGAAACGGATATCCCTGAGCAACTCCCCCGGGCGGATGTAGTCGCCCTGACGGCAACCACCTTAACCAACCATACCTTTCACGAAGTGATCCGTCACATGTCCCCGGAGAGCTATAAAATCATCCTGGGCCCTACCACACCCCTTTCGCCGGTCCTTTTTGATTATGGATTTCATGCCGTTTGCGGCACACTGATCCGGGATTATGATATCGTGAGAAAACAGGTGATGTTGGCAACACCCACACGGTATTTGGAGGGAGTGGAATATGTGGGAATGAAGAATGAAGAATGATGAATGATGAATGATGAATTGAATTTATTAATTATGAATTAGGTTCGGAGAAAAAATGATTGTTTTATCCTGAATATCCATATTTAAGAATGATGAATGATGAATGATGAATTGAATTGGGGAATGATGAATTTGGTTTGGTAGATCAATAGATATACTGAATTCTCTCGTCACTCGTTATGCGTCCTTCGAATCTCAATCCTTCATAAAAAATGAAAGTACGATCCATGAAAAATGAAAAGACGATTCACGATGAGATATACCGTCTGAGTTCAGGCAAGGGGTGTGGGATTGTGGTGACTGTTGTAAAGAAAACAGGGTCGGGTCCGGCGGAAACAGGGACAAAGATGCTGGTGTATCCCGATGGTTCAACGTTGGGGACCGTCGGCGGTGGAACCATAGAAAAGATGGCTGTCGAACGGGCACTTGCACTTTTTAACGAAAAGAAAAACCACCTGGAAGAGTTTGTCATGCAGGAAGAGGGTGAAGGAACGCAGACCGGGATGGTGTGCGGTGGTACGGCAACCCTGTTTTTTGAGTATTATGCTCCCCACCAACATGTCTATATTTTTGGTGCAGGTCATGTGGGTTCGGCACTTGTTTATCATTTGAAAGCTCTGGATTATTTTATAACGGTGCTGGATGACCGGGAGGATATGTTAAACGCCCTTCAGGGAGCCGACGAAAAGATTCATGGTTCATTTGAAACCGTATTATCCGACAGGGTTGTGGAAAGGGACAGTTATTTTATTATCGCCACCTATGAACACCGGGCAGACAGTCTGGTATTGAACCGGATATTTAAAGAAGGGTGGAATCCCCGTTATGTGGGCATGGTGGCTTCCCGTCAGAAGCAGAAAATCATGTTGAAGGAGTTGAAAAAAGCTGTTCCAGAGGCAAATACGGATGTCTGTTATATTCCCGTGGGACTGGATACAGGCGGGGGATTACCACATGATATCGCCATTTCAATCGTTGCGGAAGTTCAAAAAATCCGCTATCAATCCA
>JASGMP010000071.1 GCA_030156395.1 Fidelibacterota bacterium | reverse complement strand
CATCAATGCTACAGATCAGGCTGCACCAACTATCCTTGAACCTATTCAGGGTGATGTGGTCACGGGTCCTCTCTATGATGAACTGAACGCCGAAGATCCTGTCCCCGTACTTTACTACTGGCCGGATTATGTTACCGGTGGTCTCAACTGGTTTGACGGCTTCGAAGAAGTAACCGGTGTAACCGTCAGCATGAGAGGATATGCAGAAGACAATACCACAGCTTACACCGCGGGTGTGCTGAATGAAACAAGTGCCGGAACAAAATCTGCATTCTATGGTGTGGATCCGATTGCTCTGGACGCAATTTCAGACTCTGTTGATTGGTGGTATCCGGATTATCTGGCTGCCGCTGTCTTCCAGAACTATTTTGTTCAGGATGTCACAGTCCGCTTCCAGGTGGATATGGGCGTTGAAATCGTAAAAGGTACTTTTGATCCGGCAACAGATGTTGTGGATGTCCGAGGTTCCTTCAACGGATGGGCTCACACAGAAGAAGATGTCCTGGCAAAAGATCCTTCCGATGACGATCTTTATCTTTTGGATAAAACCTTTACCGGTGTCGGTACAGGTCAAACAGAAGAATACAAATTCGTTCATAACGGTGGCGGAGCCGATAATTGGGAATCTTCTCCCAACCGTGTTCTGACCTTTGACGGTTCTGCTTCCATTGAACTGCCACGTGTCTTCTTCAGCGATGTTAGCTGGGATGATATTACAAGCCAGGATGTTACCCTGATTTTCAAGGTGGATGCATATCCTTTGAAAACTGCCTTGAATAATGGTATTTCTGTTGTGGATGTTCAAAGTGAAGCCGATACCATTTACTCTTATGACGAAGTGACTTTCATCGGTGTAAACGGTTTCTTCAACGGGTGGCCCTGGGCGAATATTCCCGATGAAAACAAACTGTTTGATGATGGTCAGGGCGAAGATGCAACAGCCGGTGATGATATCTTCAGCGGTTCCGTTGTATATCCTGCCTACAGTGCCAAGGATTTCATCTATAAATATGGTGCCAATGGTTTCGATAACGAGGCCGGGTTTGCTCAAAACCACAGCGCTGTAGTAGATGATGCCAATGCCACCTTTGCACTGGATATGGATTGTTTCGGTATGCAGAATGCTGATCCGCGTCTGCCATGGGGTCAGGGAGTCGACTCCCTTGATACCTATGACTGCGACTGGTGGACAAAAGTTGACGAGAATATGGCCGGTGTTCCCGAAGTATTTGAACTTCGCCAGAACTATCCGAACCCCTTCAACCCGTCAACAACCATTGAGTTCAGTATTCCTGAGCGTTCCAATGTTACGATGACCATCTACAACGTACTTGGACAGGCTGTCCGTACTTTCAATGCAGGTACACAGAATGTCGGTACATATCGCATTGTATGGGATGGTACCAATGACTTCGGTATGACCGTTTCTACCGGTGTATATTTCTACACTGTCAGAGCCGGAGAACATGCTGCAACGAAAAAGATGGTTTACATGAAATAAGGTAAACGATCCTGATTATAAAAAACCCCGGTTCTCCGGGGTTTTTTTTTGCCTAATAAAGGTACATGGGTGCTTTTAAAGACAACATTTCTTAAACTCATTACATCTGATACTCAGAATAATGAGGTGATAGGATGAAAATGCTTATGAAATGGTTAATGCTTGTCAGTGTTTTTCTTGGTACAACTTCCGTGTATGCCCTGGAAATACATACCGGATCGAAAGTTATACATACCTACGATGTAGATGGAGATTATGCTATTTTTGCGGGAAACGTGGAAGTGAACAGTGATATTGATGGAAATCTATATCTCCTGGGAGGAAATGTCCGCTTTCACGGGAGTACTGATAATGATCTCTATATTGCGGGTGGCAATATTATAGCGAATGGTACCGTTGAGGATAATGTGTATATTGCCGGCGGCAATATCCGTTTGACAGGACGCTATTACAATGACGTAAATCTGGCAGGTGGTGAAATTGTTCTCGATTCTGCATCTTATATACGTGGTGATGTGACCATTGCCGGAGATGATATCATCCTTGCTGGACACATCCAGGGAGACGTGGAAATACATGGGAATAAGCTTTACCTGAATGGAAATGTAGATGGCAACCTGGAGACGTATGTCGAAGAGTACCATGTGTCTGAAATGGCGTTGGTAACGGGAGTTATCAGTCATCAGGAACCCCGGGAAAAACGATATCACTGGAAACCCTGGGGACCATGCGATATTCATGTACCCAGAATCCGGATACATCCTTTTATTGCAGGCTTTAATTTTTTTCTCTTCAGCCTGATTTGTGCAGCCCTCTGGTATTATCTGTTCCCTGCATCTTTTCAAGGAAGTGGAGCACTTATAAAACATGAACCGGTGAAAATGGGGCTGTGGGGACTCCTATGCCTGATTTTGATTCCGTTACTGGGAATTTTTTCTATGATTTTTATTGTGTCAATTCCCTTCTCTATTTTGTTCCTTCTCTTTTTTGGAGTGACCATTTTCCTGGGGCAATTCCCATTGGCTGTGTGGATGGGAGATTTAATTACGAAAAATATCCCGGGATTTCAAAAAGGGATGCTTCCGGCTGCTACCGGACTTCTGGTGCTTCATCTGCTCATTAAAATACCTCTGTTGACTTTCCTCTTTTTCGTGATATGGGTTTTTGTAGGTTTTGGAAGTATCTGGTACTGGATTCTTAAAAGACAAAAAGCACTTAAGATCACAGCCCCCGTTGCTGCCGAAACAGCTATTTGATATATAACCCTTTTTGCTGCAACACCCTGTTGTTGCCGATTCTTAAAGTAAAAATATACACACCGGCCGGTAAAGGAACACCCGCCTGTGTAATATCCCACTTAATACTGTGTGTGCCGGCAGCAAATACACCGTGATGTATGATTTCTATCCTCTGACCAATAATATTATAAATGCTGATGGTGACTTCTTCTGACTGTCCCAGAGTGAATTTCAAATGGACAATATCCTTGAACGGATTCGGTTGAACCGGATGAAATTCATGCCCGTGCCCGTCTTTTCCCTCCTGATCCGCCGACTCTAAAAGTCCCACAATAAAATACCGGCTTTCAAAATTTGAGTGACTTCCCCATACAATGTGTCCGTCTTTATCTTCTGCCGAAACTTTCCAAAAATATTTTGTGTTATCTTCCAAATCATAATCATCAAACTTATATTCTGTGTCTCTGATATCCCGGATGATATATGTATCTTCATAAAAAGTACTATCAGGTGAGACATATAGTGTATAGGTAATTGCATCATTTAGGTCCGGATCCAGACAGGCTGTCCATTTGAATTTTGGATTGACTTTCACCGTATCCTGACCGGCTTTGGGCCGGAGCAGATAAAAGGGGAGAGGTATATCTGCATACATATCCACACCAAATGGAATTTCTTCCGTCCAATGACCTGTCAATCCGTTCTCACTTCGCAATCTAATCTGATACTTACCCCATGTATTCTCCGGAAAAGATATACCGGAAACGCTGAACTGTGATTGAAAGGGGAGTGAAGTGAATAAAAGAGTATCTTCTGATTCAGAAAAAATGAATCGGATATCCATGAAAAGCTCTGTCTGCTCTTCCGGGGGATCGGGGGAGCGTACAGACCCAAAATGAAAGACCGGCTTTGCTTGTGTAATGATACTGTCTGCCTGTATTGAAAAATCGTCAGGGTTTAGCACTGGTAATTCTGTTTTATTATTGATCCAGAAATACACAGGTTTACTCCACTCACTAAAGGCAGATTTTGCATCAAAACTCCGGATTTTCACTTCATATCGCCCGTTTTCACGGAATGGATAGGCAGGAGCAATGTGTGATTCCCCGGGTTTTGTCAGGATATATTCAACTGTGTTTTTATCAACATCACGAATATTTAATTGATAGCGGGTTGTGCTTGTATCTCCATCCGGATCGGGGTCATCCGAGGCCTTCCAGCGAAATACAGGATGTGTGGTATGTATGTTGCTCCTGTGACGGGGAAAATAAATCTCTCTCACCGGTTCAGGAGGATTGTTTCTTTTATTTAGGATAAATGTTCTGGTTTGTGACATTCCTGATCGCAACTGTTTTGTATCGACAGCCTGAACCCTGAAAAAATATTTTTGGTTGTCCTGCAAACGATGCCAGATTGACAAATAATTCAATTGAACGATCAGGGTTTCAGGATTCGAAGTGTAAAAAAGAGTTTGTGAAGGATCCCAACGGTTAAAACCTTTTAAAAGATGTGCATGAGCCGGCAGGCGGGATTCAGAAAGGACTTCCTTCAGGATATCCTTACGAAACAGGGAATCTTCAGAGATCATCAGGATGTATTTTAGTGTATCCAGCGGATCACGATCCTCGCTGATACGCCATGCGAGTCTGCCCGATGGTAAAAGTATCTGATGATCCGGAGGATAAACGATCTGGGGGGGAATGTGAGGTGGTTCTTCGATACAATTCAAGGTGATTTTTCCCCGGATGCTCTGTTTTGAAAAATGTCCCGCTGCATCTTCTGCTTTGATAAAATAAGTGTAAGACCTGTTTTCTTTTAGTGCGTCTACAGGAATAATATGAAAGGTAGTTTTTTCCTGATAGTGATACCGCTTGGGATCCTCCTCAGATCGGTACCAGATATGATAAGTGATTGAATCTTTATCGGAAAAATCATCCTCGTTTGCTATGGGCCACTGGAGAAGGTAAGAATCATGGGTCACCAGATGATGTGTTTCTTCCGGGAGGTTCAAAGATGCCCAATAGGGGGCTGTGTTTTTAAAGTTAATATAAAAGGATCCGAATGTTGACCATGAGCTGAATCCTCCCCATGAATCCATTGCCTGTACCCGCCAGAAAATGCGGATATCATCTGAAAAATAGGATTTTAATGAATCGTGAAGTGAATAGTATGGAGTAGGTATCGTCAATTCAAAAGCTTGGGAAAAAACCGGGGTCGTATCCAACTGAACAGAATAAGACACCGGATCTCCGTCTGCATCATAGGCTTTATCCCATCGGAGCTTGTCCCCCGGAGATAATTCAGCCACTTTAAAGGGTTTTAACCCTGTAGGTGAAACCGGTGCTCTATTATCACCAGTGTTATATACACATACTTGAGAGGGTGTGCCTTCCCGAAGCACACCCTCCAAATCCTCGGCAAATATCCGGATACGGTAGGTTTTATGGTTTATCAACGAGGGTGTGATATCTATTGAGTGTTCCTGAAGACCGGTATTTTCCGGAATATGGAGTATTTCATGCTGAATAGATGAATCCTGGGTATCTTCAGCAAAGATGATATACCGCAATAATGTATCCAAAGGATCAGGATCTATCGCACGTGTCCACCACAAGGGTGTCCCCGGCTTCAATGTATCTGGTATATCCCGGATAAAAAATTCTCCGGGCGGACTGTTCAAATGATCCAGAGTAAAAGATACCGGTGCAGACCACAAGATAGAGGTATCCGGTTTTGCCAAACATCCGATAAACAGATAATAAGCTTTATTATCAACCAATCCTCTACGCAAGATGAAATCTCGCTCACTGCCTGGTAGGATACGCTGTAAATGAATCATATCCCCGAAAGGATCCTGGCTGATCCGGACATATTGTTGATAAATCCCAAAACTGTCAGGGTATGCCCAGACCAACTTGTATGGAAGATATGAAATGATGTCATTGCCACTGGGGAGAAGGATTTTTGGCGGGTTTTGTCCAAAGAGGCATAGGGGGTTAAGTGCAAAAAGAAAAAAAATAAGTCCAATTGCAATCTTCTTGATCCATGTCCACATAAAACAAAATTTAGGCGCTTCGCTTTTAAATTAAAAGTTGAATCAAATCATACAGAACATCTATATCATTTTCATGAAAGGAATCTGGCAGTAAATAAAATGTTTCGTCAGGTCTTAGATCTGTGCCTAAATTTGCATCATGAAAAAAGTGATAGAAGAATCGGGGACACTGGCTGTTTTTCATCGGATGAAAAAACTTCGTGCGATGGGGAAGGATATTGTCAATTTATGTGTAGGTGAACCGGATATTCCCCCGGATCAGGATATTGAAATGGCAGCTGTTCAGGCGATTCAAGCGCAACACCTCCGATATACTCCCTCTGAAGGAATTCCGGAACTGCGGGAAGCTATATCCCTTGTGATGCAGCAGGAAGGTTGGGAGGCAGAGAAAAATAGAAATCTTATCATCACAGCCGGAGCAAAACCGGCTCTCTTCACAACTCTGTTAGCCCTGCTAAAGAAAACCAATGAAGTGCTTGTCCCTGTACCCTTTTATCCTTCCTATGCCCCAATGATCCGATATGCCGGTGCAAAACCAGTCTATGTTCCGGGGAATCCCCAAAATGGATACAAAATCGGTTCTCAAGAGCTGAAAGCTTATCTCACATCTCGTAGCCGTTTTTTAATTTTAAATTCCCCCGTTAATCCCACAGGTAGCGTGTATTCTCCCGATGAACTTCAGGAATTACTGAAATTTTTAGAAAAAAACCACATCATGTGTCTTCTGGATGATGTGTACCGTCACTTTATCTATGACGAAACCATCAAAAAAGATATATCCCGGATTCTGAAACCCTTTCAACAGTCCATCATTCTCATACGAAGTCTGAGTAAGGAATTTGCCATGACCGGCTGGCGTATTGGCTATGTTGTGGCAAAGGAGCCGTTGATGGCATCCATGAAAACCGTTCAGGGGCACATTATTGGCAATGCCCAGACCGCCTCCCAGTTTGCAGCTTTGAAAGCGCTTCAAAATCCGGATAAATATGCGTTACCCCTTCATGTATTCAACACCCGTCGGAATGAGGTTATAAAGGCCTTACGCCAGGTAAATCATCTTTCCATCATTTATCCTGCCGGAGCTTTTTATGTTTTTGCTGATATTCAAAGTATCCATCCTGAAAAAAGTGACGAGAGGGTGTGTTCCGAATTGATGGAAAAATTTGGTGTGGCCGTAACTCCCGGTAGTGCATTTGGACTGAAAGGTTTTATCAGAATATCATACGCAGATGGAAATCGGCTCCCTGAAGGATTGGATCGCCTGGTCAAAGGTCTTTCATCATGATAAAAGTCCGGCAATTTTCATGGCTTTAATATGCACCTTTGGTCGGGGATAGGATTTGAGTTCTTTGGGAGGGACCCATCGGAAGTCATCCCAGTAATCATTCCACCAGTCACTGTGTAATGTGGCATCAAATAACTCAAAGATGACTTTAAAATGGGAATAGGTATGTTCCGCTTTAGTGATATAAGATCGATCCAGAAAAAGGTCATTGGCCATGGTAAAATCCGCCAGTGGCTGTTCATCATACAGGGTATTTGGCAATTCCCATAATCCCGGAAGAAGGCCGGATTCACGTCGCCGCACCAGTAAGATTTCTTTTTTGGGATTTTGTATGATAAAAATGGCTCCTTCCCGGACGGGGCTTTTTTTACGGTTTGGTTTGACTGGAAAATTCTCAACACAGAGGTGTTGTCGTGCCTCACAGAAGGACTCCAGTGGGCAGACTGAACAGGAGGGTCTGGGAGTGCACACCAAAGCGCCCAGCTCCATCCAGGCCTGATTCACCCAGCTGGGTGCACCCCAATTCAGTGATTGATTCACCAGGTCTGTAACGGTCTTTTTAAACCGGGTGGAAGATGTCACCTCACCGATCCGGTACATTCTGGCCATTACCCGGCTTACATTTCCATCAACCACACCATACGGCTGATTAAAGGCAATGCTGGCAATGGCGGCGGATGTATAAGGACCAATCCCCGGTATTTTTAGCAATTCGTCACGGCTTTCCGGGAAATTTCCGTTTAAAACGTTGACGATATAAACCGCCCCTCTGTAAAGATTTCTGGCCCGGGTGTAGTAACCTAGTCCTTCCCATATTTTCAGAATATCCTGGAGTGAAGCCGCAGCTACATGAGAAAGTTGTGGAAAAGCATCCATCCAGCGCTCATAATAGGGAATGACCGTAGAAACCTGGGTTTGTTGAAGCATAATTTCGCTGACCCAAATCTTGTAGGGATCGGTTTCTCCCCTCCAAGGCATTACCCGCTTTTCACGGTGGAACCACTCAACTAAAGCATGTACGATGTTCGGAGTCATGTGGTATGTCATTTACGGCTCCACCGGGCAGTGGAAAAACGGATTTCAAAGACGGGTAGCACGAGTGGAACGGCATTATCTTCATCTTTTTTCTTTTCTTCGGACAGGTATAAAGCCCGGGTTGTTACCGTTCCCAAAATGGCGCCGAAGAGGACATCTGTAGGCCAATGCTGTTTATCGCTGATCCGCGATAAAGCAGTCAATACCGCAAAAGAATACATGGGAATTCCAGCCAATGGGCCGTGCCAGTTGTACATCAATGTGGCTGTTGTAAAGGCGATGGAGGTATGCCCGGATGGAAAGGATAGGGGAGTCCCGTCCGGCCGGATCCGTCCAATTCCCCATTTCAGAGCATACGTAAATCCCAGGTTCATGGCATGTGCCGCCAGCATATGTCGTAAGGGCTCGTAATAACGGTCCTGCTCAAAACCTTCGGCCAGTGCGCCGGCTGCCGATACAGGCAAAAACCAAAAATCGGCAATATATCGATCACATAAATGTGACACCCTTTCGGGTAAAAAAGGCTTGGCATACAAGTGCTCTTTGGATGATGTTTCCAGGGGATTAATTACCAGGGAAAGCACCGCCCCGCCTGCCAAAGCCGGAAGAACAAATGAAGGTTCAACAGCTTCTGGTATGACTTCAAAAAAATACGTTTTATTGCTCACACCTCCCTGAAGGGATATGGTATAAAAAGTCAATAAACATATCAGAAAATGTGAAATTCTCTTTTTCATGAAGAATCTTAAACAAAATCCACAGGAATATCAAGTTCAGGCAATCAGCTAAGTCTTGATATTTAACTTTGTCATGGGTAAAATAAATGAATGGTAAAACGATATTCACATGCAAATTGAACTCATTATCGCGCTGATTGGAATCCTTTTTTCCGCTTATTTCAGTTCGGCTGAGCTTTCCTTTACCGCGGCCAATCCGGTAAAAATCCGAATCTGGGCAGATAACGGGAAAAAAAGCGCCATACGGACCCTGCAATATCTGGAAAACCGTGAAGATATTTTAACCATGATATTGGTCGGAAATAATCTTGCCAACATTCTGGCAACGTCTTATGCCACCCTCTATTTTCTCACACTGGGACTTTTCTCGGAAATTCAGATTATTCTCATCATTTCCCTTGTTATCCTGATTTTTGGTGAGTTGGTTCCAAAATCCATCGTTCGTGAAATGCCCAATCAGGCAGTGATCTTTTTTGTGTTGACGATCCGGTGGATCCGGATTTTCCTGTTTCCCGTCACCTGGCCAGTTCAAAAAATGATTCAGGGTATTCTGTTTTTGGCGAAAAGTCAGCCGGAAGAAATCAGAGCCGTC
>JASGMP010000070.1 GCA_030156395.1 Fidelibacterota bacterium | reverse complement strand
TGCCATTAAATGGGTGCGAAAAAACCGGGATGCGAATTTTTCCGTCGTGGTTTCTTCCAATACCAAAGCCCTTCAGGAGCAACTTTTTGGCAAGGAAATCCCCTTTATTCAAAAAGAAATTGATTCTGATTTCACGGCAAGATTGCTGAAAGGGCGGAAAAATTACATTTGTATGACCCGTTGGGAACAATTTTATCAGAATCTGGATGGAGCTGTGGATATATTTGACAGGGGTGATGTACTCCCCCTGATTGTGTGGCTCCGCGAAACCCAGACGGGTGATATTGAAGAAAACAGCGGTTTCAGGGCTTCCCGTTATACCACTATCTGGAGCAAAATCTGCAGTGAGACGGGATATTGCACTACCAAACGTTGCAGTGACAAAGGAGGTTGTTTCCTGGGTAAAATCCGCTGGAAATCCCAGAAAGCTGACCTCGTGGTTGTCAATCACTCTCTTTTGCTCAGTGATGCCGCGTCTGATAACCAGGTGCTTCCGGATCATCCCATTCTGGTTATCGATGAGGCCCATAATTTGACGAAGAGTGCCTATAAATATTTTGCCATCGAAGTGGGGCCCTGGATTATCGATCAGGTTCTGGAAGCTTTTTTCCGTCAGGGAAGGGATAATTTCGGGCTGCTGGTTTTGCTTAACCGGAAAATCAACAGACTATCTCTCTCGGAATCCCTTACAAATTCTCTCTTGAAACGCATTGCTGCTTTTGAAAAAGAAACTCTGGAATTGCAACGAGAATCCCGACAGTTTTTTAACCGCTTTCTGGATTTTGTCAATGAAAATATCCGTACCGTAAATCAACGATATATCCTGAAAACCCGCTATAAACCTCATCAAAATCCCTTTGTACTGATGGGATTGGATAAAAGTCTGGACCATCTGCTCACTCAGTATGAGAAATTAATTCTGGATTTTCAGAATTTCAGGGATACCCTGGAAAAGCTCCCTCTGAAAGAACGGATGACCATGAGTGCCCTGCTGGATGATTTTGACACATCCCTGAAATTGCTGACAGAATTGAAGCAAAATCTTGAAACAGTACTGGTTCCCGAGCATGATGACTGGGTTTACTGGTATGAAGTGCCTGTCGACCCCAAAAATTTTAATATCGGATTGTATGCTGTTCCCCTGGCGGTAGATGCCTATATCTATGAACGGATTCTCCGGCGGAAACATTCAGTGATTGCCACATCAGCTACTTTAACTATTGCCGGTTCTTTTGAATATTTTAATAAAACAACCGGATTTTCACGGCTGGAACCGGGCAATCTTGTGTGCCGTACGTATGAAAGTCCATTCGATTATGCCAGTCAGTGCGCCGTGTATGTGCCTACTTTTCTGGGAGATCCGGGACATGTAAAATTTGAAGAAAACGTAGCTGATCTTCTGAATGAAATAGCTGCCCGCTTTCAGCCTGGAATGCTGGTTTTGGCAACATCTTATTACTCCATTAAGCAGCTTAGCGAACGTATGCACATCCCCTATAAAGAAGAAAATGTCCCTCTGTTTTATCAGGCAGGTTCAGCATCCCGGAGTGCTCTTCTAAACCGTTTTCGTGAATCAGGCAATGCCACCTTGATTGGCACCGAATCTTTTTGGGAGGGGGTGGATATTCCCGGGGATGCACTGGAAATGCTTGTGATGCTGAAACTTCCCTTTGCAGTTCCTTCAGAACCTATCGTGGAAGCCATTACGGATAAAATAAAAGAGAGTGGGAAAAATCCCTTTCTGGAGTATTCTGTCCCTGAAGCAGTGATCAAATTCAAACAAGGATTCGGACGCCTTATCAGAAGCCGCAACGATACCGGTGTCGCCCTGTTTCTAGATAACCGTCTTCATTTTAAACGATATGGAAGAATCTTTATGGATTCTCTTCCGGGAAAATATTCCTTTGTCAAAAACAGGGAAGAGTTTTTCAAATATCTGGAAATCTGGTTTCACCGGAAAAGGCAATCCCGATAAATTTGAAATTGCAGATTTTAAAAACCACCAGGGAACTTTTTTTCCCTCAAGGTGTGAAAAAGACTGTTTGATATATTACATAATTATATTTGTTGAAATTCACAGAGAGGAAAAACAATGATCAAAGTTGAACACCTCACAAAGCATTATGGACATGTCAAGGCTGTTGACGATATCTCTTTTCATGTCCGGGACGGAGAAATCCTGGGATTTCTTGGTCCGAACGGTGCCGGAAAATCAACAACTCTCCGGATTATGACATCCTATCTGACCCCCACATCAGGGAATATTTATATCAACGACCTGAATGTTCTGGATGACTCCCTGGATATCCGGAAAATCATTGGATATCTTCCGGAAAACAACCCCCTTTATCCGGAAATGAATGTCTATGATTTTCTGGAATTTTCCGCTGCAACCCGGCAAATTGAAGGGAAAGCTTTTGAAGAGCGTCTTAAGAAAGTCTCTGAACTATGCGGGCTCCATGGTGTAATCCATAAAAAGATTTCGGAACTGTCCAAGGGATATAAACAGAGGACGGGTTTGGCACAAGCTATTTTTCACGATCCGGAAATTTTGATTCTGGATGAACCCACGACCGGTCTGGATCCCAATCAGATTGTGGAAATCCGGAACCTTATCAAACAACTCGGAAAAGAAAAAACAGTCGTCATTTCATCCCACATCCTCCAGGAAATACAGGCGACGGCAGACCGGATGGTGATTATCAATAAAGGAAAAATTGCCGCAGATGGATCTATAGATGAGCTTATGAGCGGTTTCAAAGGTTTTACGCGTCTTTACCTGGAAATTGAAGGGGCAGATCAGGTGAAAGATCTGACAGGAATCCATGAAAAAGTAAAACTTGCCGACATTCACACTACGAATGGTATCACAAAAGTAGTGATCGAATATCCCAATACCCTGGATTTAAGAAAGGATGTCTTCCAATATGTTGTAAAAAAAGGGTGGACCCTTTTGGAGATGAATCGTCATCGTATTTCGTTGGAAGACATGTTCAGAATTCTTACCGTGGAAGAAGGAGGAGAAGCATGAATGCCATCCGATTGATATACCGGAAAGAAATGAGCGCATATTTCAACAGTGCCGTTGCCTATATCACGTTAATCATTTTTCTGCTCATCAATGGCTGGTTTTTTACCAGTTCTTTTTTTCTTGTGGGCCAGTCCGATCTGAGAATCTTATTCAATTCCGTACCACTGGTTTTTATCTTTTTCATACCGGCCATTACCATGGGATCCCTGGCCCGGGAAAATCATGCCGGAACGATGGAATTTTTAACCACGTTGCCGGTGGATGATTACCAGATTGTCCTTGGTAAATTTTTCTCTGCTGTGGCACTGATTGGGGTCGGACTCCTTTTTACTGTACCTCATTTTATTACCCTCCTTTTTGTGGGAACCAGCCCGGATATCGGAGCTATTCTGTGTGGGTATGTGGGACTCCTGTTGGTCGGGGCCATGTATGCTTCCATCGGGATGTTTGGAAGTGCCGTGTCCAATAACCAGATTACATCCTTTCTAGTGAGTTTTATTATCATTTTTGCCCTTTATCTTTTTGATAAAATCCTTATTTTTGTCCCTTCCTTTCTTAGTGGCATTCTGCAGTTTCTCAGTACAGACTACCATTTCAGCAATATCAGCAGAGGTGTCATCGACTCAAGGAATATTATCTATTTTCTTTCGGTGATCTTCTTTTTCCTGACACTCTCTGTCAGAGTCCTTGAAATTCGGAAATGGAGGTGAATATGGCCCGCATCAATAATAAAAAAGAGTTTGCACTCTCTCTTCTGTTTTTGGCTGTAATTTTGATACTGATCAATATCATATCCCGCTCCCTTTTTTTTCGCTGGGATTTGACCCGGGGAAATATTTATTCCTTGAGCGAATCCAGTAAATCAATCATCAGCCAGCTGGATGACCGGATGATTGCCCGGGTTTTCTTTTCCGAAGATCTTCCGGGTGAATATGTAAATTCGCGGCGGTATCTGCAGGATATCCTCGAAGAATATAGGGCGTACTCCCATGGAAATTTTCATTTTGAATTTGTCAACCCCGATGATCACGAAAAAGCCAAAGAGGAGGCTTATAGCTACCGGATTCCACCGGTTCAGCTTCGGGTTCTTGAAAACGATAAACTGGAAATTAAAAATGTCTATATGGGACTGGTCCTTTTGTACCGGGATAAGAAGGAAGTTCTGCCAGTGATTCAAACCACGGAAGGGCTCGAATATGATCTGACGGCGGCAATCAAAAAAATGTTGGCAAAAGATCTGAAAACTATCGGATTGATAGCCGGTAAAGGAGAAGGTGTCCAGACCTATCAGCTTACCCAGTTTCTGAACCAGACCTATAGGGTTCGTCCGGTTTCCCTGAATTCAGTGATACCGCTGGAAGTTGAACTTGTGCTTATGAATGGTGTCCTGGATTCCCTCAATATGGATGAGCTGTACCATTTGGATCAATTCCTGATGCGCGGGGGAAAACTATTTCTTTCCCAGGCCAGACAGGAAGCAAAGGTTCAGGAAGGTATGGCCGAATCTATTGCTTCGAATATTTTTTCCTTTCTGGAACACTATGGTTTAACCATCAATCCGGATATTGTAATCGACAAACTTTGCAGCCAGATTCAAATTCAGCAGCGTCAGGGTATTTTTACATTCAATAATGCAGTGGATTATCCTCCCATCCCGGTGATACGCCGATTCAATGAAGAAAGTCCCATTGTGTCCGGATTGGATGAGGTGCGGGTTTTCTTTCCTCATGAAATAACAGCATCTCCTGATTCGGGGACATTTACTCCCCTGATGTGGACATCCAAAAATTCCGGTTTACTGGCTGAGGGCTATTTCCCGGCTCCATCCATGGGAGGAAATTATACATTGCGGAACGGGTACAATATCTATCCGGTGGATAATAAACAGCTTCAGAAATTTGATAAGGGCCCCATGGTTGTTGCGGGATTGCGAACAGGTCCCCAAACCAGTTTCTTTGCTGACAGCAGTGAATATGCTGAAAAAGAAGGGTTTTTAGCTTTCACCAATGAACTCAACCTGTTATTGATTACAGACAATCGCTTTTTCGATGATACGCGGGCTGCAGGAATCCCGGAAAATACAGCACTCATTTTAAATGCCGCAGATGTGATGACAGGTGATGCCGAACTGGTTTCTATCCGTAACAGAGGTATAAAAGTCCGTCCTTTGAAACCGGAAATTCTGACTTCCGATACTGCACGGAATGCATGGAAATGGGCCAATATGATTACACCCTCATTGCTTGTGATACTTTTTGCCCTCTATAAAGTAGGACAAAATCGTAAAAAACGCCGGAAACTGGAGGAATATTATGGCTAAACATATTCATTGGATTCGTTATGCGGTCGTTCTGGTAACAGTTGTCCTGGTATTATGGATAGTACAGAGCCGGGAAAAACAATTTGAATCGCAGGAAGTGCCTGTCTTCAATTTTGAACCTGAAACAGTGACATCTATTCACATGTGGAAAGGTACAGATTCCCTTGCTTTGGTCCGTGAAGATACCCTTTGGGTCTTTCAGGAACCGGATACAGGTGTCGTGGATCAACAGAAGGTTCATGATTTTTTGAAAACGATTTCAGAGATGAGTCACGGCTCGTATATCGCTTCCAATCCGGAGTACTTTGCTGAATATCATTTGGATGAAGCGTCAGCCACGCACCTGACTTTGAAAAAGGGCAATGACATTGTGGGAGAAATACTTGTGGGGCGCTCAGATGCGTCTCCAATCAAAGATAACATTCGCTATCCTCAGGATCCCCATGTCTATCAGGTGGATTTAAAACTGACACGTTATTTGAGCCCCCAAGCCGCTTATTGGCGGGAATAATATATTTTTAAAAAAAGATGGAATAATTCCTGGAAAGAGACAAACTTCTTGAAACTTTCCCGGAATGTGCTGATTTTCCCACACAGGAGGGAATCATGGCAAAAATTGAGCTGAACATCGATGAAATTGTGGATTTGTATACCCGATATTTTGAAGCGGAAAAAATTCCGGTTCGGAATCTTGTGGCTGTCGATTCCAAAACTGTCCGGGGGGAAATCAAGATCCCCTCTCTTTCTCTGGATTTTCCAGTTACTTTGACCTTTGATTCCTACATGAAGCCCAATATCCTTTTTAAGATTGTGTCCAGAAGTTCACTGGTGAACAAATTATTGCCGATTGTAAATCGGTTTGTGGAACGGTATCAAAATAACATTGTAACATTAAAAATGCCTTACATTATCATCGATTCGGAAACAGCCATGAAAAAAATTGCTGAGCTTATACAGATTTTGGATATACAGCATGACGGAGAAAAATTCCTGGTTGAAATCGGTGTGAGAAATGCTTAAAAGGAGTCCTATGAAAAAATCCGCCCTTATTATTGTTTTACTCATGATGATTACAGCTTGTGCTCTCAAGCCCACAGAGAACAGGATAGAAAAAACATTGGCTATAGAAGAAGATTCCGTTTTTGTCCGGGAAGCCCTTATGATGATTGATGATGTAGAGTCTTCTGAATTGAAGTACCAGCTGACGGAAAGGCTGCTTCCTTTGGTTATAGACAGGGAGGAGGAGATATATCAATCGGTGCTGAAAGCCACCCGGGAAAGTCATAATGCTATGCAATATGCCATGCTGGCAAATACTATTGCCTGGAAAAACAGGGAGAACACCCTCCTGGAGGACAGACTTTTTTCATTGATTGAAGATGCAACAGCTCAATGTCGTACCGGCGAGTTTATTGATGCATTGTCCGTGTATCTGGATAAACAGGGATATTCTCCAATGGAGAAAATTGAAGCTGAACCACAGTACAGAGCCATGATTTTGGATACCTATGCGTATTACCTGATGAAAATGGACAGAGTGGAGGATGCCCTTGCGGTCTATGAGGAAATCCTGGCAGAATATGATGATCCTGAAATTCTGATCAATGTATCCCGGGCTCAGGCAAAACTGAACCGGTATCAGCATGCCATGGAAAATGTTCTCAAAGCTCTCTCCCAGGCTCCGGCTCATCAGGATGCTTTATCGTTGATCTATGAATATGGTGAATCCCTGTCGTATCCTGCATCAGCTATTGATACAATGGTTGAGAAAGCTGTGAGTGATGCCCATGAAGCCATTGTCAGCACTTTGGACGAGATACGCATAGACAAGCCTATGCCGGATTTTAAGCTGGAAAACCTGGATGGTTCAGTTGTCCGGTCCTCCGATCTTCAGGGGAAAATATTGGTGATTGATTTTTTTGCTACCTGGTGCGGACCCTGCCGACGGGAATTGCCTAAGGTGCATCAACTATACCAATCTTATAAAAATGATGAGGATATTCATTTTTTGATCGTTTCTACTGATAAAGATAAATCCAAAGTCCGCCCTTTTATTGAAGCAAATCAATATACATTTCCCGTCTACTATGGAAATGGTGTGTCAGAAAAATTCGGCATCAAGGGAGTGCCTACCCTTTTTGTGGTTGGACCCAATGGCAAAATCCGTTACGAGAAAATCGGATATGCCGAAGGGGAAGATCTTGAATTTACTGTGATGATGTATGTGAATTCGTTACGTTGAGACGTTTAGACATTGTTTAGACGCTTTGTTTTGATTCGCTGGGAAATTAAGAATCGTTAAGTTAAAAATAAGGGTTACAGAAGGAAGCCAAGATGAAAATAGGCAGTAGCATTTCCTGGCTTTATCCGGTTCGTTTGCTAAAATGAAGCAATCACGTTGCTTTATTGTCCCCACGAGCGATAAGTCAATCCCAGTTTATAATGATCCTCTGCACAATCGCGATGTGAACGAATAGCTCTCATATAGACCACTAAAGAAAAGTTAGTTAAAAAAACGTCAACACAGCATATAAAAATATTATTGTTTATAATCAGATAAAATGCTGTTTTAAAGAATATTTTGCTGAAAAAATGTTCAACAGATCTTTTTTTTTGTAGAATAAACAGTTCTTGAACCGAATCCTGAGCCCTCTTAGATTTAGATATTCTGAGACCAGCAGCTTCACGTTGGATGAAGTCGCTCTGTTTTTTTCAAACGGATATGATTTTCAGAGGAGATGATTCATGAATTATTCGGATATTCTGGTGGTGATTCCTCATAGCGGACTGATCATTCCCTATGAAATCAACATGGATTCACTCTCACCGGATTTCCGTCTTCTGGTTCAAAATGTGGATTGGTACACCAACTGGCTTTATGATTTCAGGGATATCCTTTCAAACCGGCATCTTGTCTTTCAATATTGCAGCATGATTGTGGAAGGAAACCGGCATCCCGATATCCTCGATGATTCTGTCCCTCTGGTTGATGTGTGGGGACGGCCGGTCTATGAACAGGGATGTGAACCTTCACTGGAAAAGCGGCGGAAAATGTCAGATAAATATTTAAAAAAATTCCATCAGGCAATTACTGAAGAAATCCGATCCGGTGCTACTTTTCTCTTGGATGGTCACAGTACAGTTTCAGCCCGGGGGGTGACAGATCATCAGATCGACCTGATGAATTTTCAGCATTCTAAGCTGGATAAAGAGCCTGTTTATTATTCTCCGGATTCATATATTGAAACCTATGCTGCCGAACTCCGGAAACGTCTGCCTGAAGTAAACGTTACGGTCAATGCGTCCGAATACTATACCGTGTACGGCCATGTGTGTTCTGCCCATTCCATTCCAGCCATGACCCGTATCGGGGACAGAGTTCCGGCGATCCTGCAGGAGACCAATGAACGCCTTTACAAACATCCAGATAAAACACCGGATGTGGATGCAATAAACCGCCTTCGCAGAGCCTTTGCACAAGCCTTGGCCGTTACTGTGGAAAATCTTCAGAAAAATACCAGGGGAATTTAACCCATGATTAATCTTCATATCGGCCGGCAGACCTTCGATTTTGATTGTGGGGCTACAGCGCTGCAACTGGTAATGGCTTATTACGGTGTGGATATCCGGGGGGATGGGTTGATGAAAGCCTTGGGAACAGGGAAAGAGGGGACACCGGTATCAGGCATGATCAAAGTGGCAGAAGATCATGGCTTTACGGTCATTGCTAAATCAGGGTGGACACTGAAAGAATTGAAACAAATGCTGGATAAAGGATATCCGGTGATTGTTTTGGTGCAGGCCTGGGCTGATCAATACATGACACTTGAAGAATGGAAAAATGATTATGATGATGGACACTATGTGATCGTCATCGGATATTCCAAAGGGGTATTGCTTTTTGAGGACCCTTCTTCATTTCACCGGACCTGGTTGCGGGAAAGAGAATTCCTGGCCCGTTGGCATGATATCGACACGGGCTCACATGAAAAATATGAACACTTTGGAATGGTACTCACCGGCAAAGAACCGGCCGTGAAAATTCCGAAACACATGGATTGAGTGAAAGTATTGATCATATTTTCCGACGCGCGTTGGTTCTAACCCGTTAATTATGAATTATGGATCTTCATGAAGCAAAAGCAATGCACACTTGTTATTCAGAATATTCCGGTTGAAATCATCCGGAAAAATGTTAAAAACATATACATAAGGGTATATCCTCCGGATGGACAGGTAAGGATATCCGTTCCTTATGGAATCGGCGAATCAACTGTCAGGATTTTTATCCTGAAAAAAATGGAATGGATACGTTCAAA
>JASGMP010000007.1 GCA_030156395.1 Fidelibacterota bacterium | reverse complement strand
TTCATACCAGGCAGTAGGCCTTGTGGAAATATACGGAAATAATTTTTCCGAAAATATTTCTGAAAATGTGGTCTTCTTTAATGAAGGCATTGGCTTTCCTGAACCGGCTGAAACCGATCTGACGGCCAACCCCCAGAAAATGGCCGTGTATGCGCCGGTGATTATTAAAGATCCGGCCCAATGGGCGATGGATTCGGTGAAAGTGCGTATTGCGGTCCAGGGTGCCTACCTTTTTGGGAATTATATGGATGATGATGGGAATTTTATACCCTATACCCTTGAAAAACCGGCGGTGGAATATGGGGCCTTCTCTGAACAGACACTTCCTCTGGCTGTTGCCATTGATAAAGATGAAAATGCATATGTTACATCTTATGACGGGAATGTCTATAAACTCATGCCGTCACAGCACGATTCCATGATTATCTATGCCAATGGCAGCCATAATAATATGACGGATTTAAAGTTTGCGCCCACCGGTGATCTCATGTATGCCAGAAATTATGTTAAATTATACTATTTCCCTGTCGGGGGTGGATCACGTAAAACAGGTGTCAGCTTCGGAGATCGTGTTTCTACCATTGATTGGGATGCCAGTGGAATCCTGTATGCGGCAGGTATGAGCAACAATCTATTTGCCCTGCTCACAGATGGGGCTACGATTGTGGAAAATGATGTCTATGGAGATTACACCGTTCATTCCCTGAAAGTGTTCAACAATGAAATTTACACCCTGGCTGAATATACCGGTTCCGATACTACAATTACCAAATATGGCATTTATAAACATGATATTCAGGCAAATGGTGTAGTGAGCGCCAAAACCCTGGTTGTAGACTGGAAAAATACGGGATTTGAGGAAACCATACCGGTATTTATGGTGCTGGATGAAAACGGCAATGCCTTTGTCAGTGGTGCAGATTACGGCGTGCCTCTGGTTCATGTCAACCTGAGTGACGGATCTGCCAAAGCGGTTTATAACTATCCGAACCCGGCCCTCTTTACTCAGGGTATTCATATGACATTTGGAAACGATAATAAGCTGTATATGGTCAGAAGAAGCGACAGGACGGACGAGGATGCACCCACACCCCGCCTGATTCGGGTCAGTCTGGATGTAAATGGCGCACCCTATTACGGACGTCCATAAGAGAAAGAAAATGGTTAACCAAAAAAGGAGAACGAGATGAAAAGAATGTTAGTCGTTGTTGCTGTCTTGCTCACAGCTACCATGGCTTTCGCAGGATGGGACAGCGGAACGATGTTTCCGGCAGGTCCTGATTCTGTAGAATCCTATGGACATGGTGTTGCTGTGGATGGAAACGGCCGGATCTGGTATGGTTCATACTATTCGATGGACTCTATCTACGTACCGGCCCCTGCAGACAGTTTTGTTGCCTGCCGGGCACTGAGGGTTTTCAATCCCGATGGTACACTCGAAACATCCATTAAAACCTTTGGTCCCCTGGATCCATCCGAAAGCTACTTTGGCTATGAAGTGGATACTTTCTGGTATTCTCTCCGTGGTCTGGGCACAACACCTGAAGGTGATGTGATTGTATCGGTATATGATTCATGGTATGTTCTTGATAAAGATGATTATACCGTGAAACAGTTTGTGAAAATGCCTTTCGGCGAGAACTCCATTACCAAGGTTGCAACCGATGATGCAGGTAATATGTTTGTGAACATGGTTGTTGCCGGGGGTAACCCCATCAAGGCATTTGATCCCGATGGATTCCTCATTGATGATGTGGTTCCCGGAGACCTGACGTCTGGATACTCCAGAACAATTGAAGTCTCACCTGATGCAAATGACATCTATTTCTTCAGCTATACAAGTTCTGGCGTTGTGATTTTTCACAGCGACGAAGGACTTGATGGGGATTACACCTCTCAGATGGATACGATTTACGGACTGAATGTAGAATCTGCTGCATGGTCTCCCGACGGATTGCTCTGGATGGGTGTAAGACCTCCCAGTGCCGTTCCCTTTACCCCGTGCTCTCATGTTGCCTGGGATCCTACACAAAAAGCTTTTGTGGATTCTATGGTACCCGATTCTGCACAAACATGTGGTTGGACAATCTACCCCCGTGGTATCGACTTCGCGGATGCAAATACAGCTTATGTAACATACTTCAATACCTGGGATAACAACGGTATCTACAAGTTTGTGAAGACGGAAGAAGGTATCTGGGAAACTGAAGGTGTTTTTGGACCAAAGGCATTTACACTTAAAGCTAACTATCCCAACCCCTTCAACCCTGCCACAACCATCAACTTCAACCTGACGGCAGGTGCCAATGTGAACCTCTCCATCTATGATGTGAATGGTAAACTGGTTGAAACACTGGTGGATGGCTACCGTGAAGCCGGTGACTATACTTCCACATGGAATGGCTCGAATGTCGCTTCCGGTACATATCTGTACAGACTGACAGTCGACGGCCAGTCCATTACACGGAAAATGACATTGCTGAAATAAGCAGTTCCTTTCTTGATAAAAAGCCCCGGTTTCCGGGGCTTTTTATTTTTTATGCATTTTTTTATTTCTGTATTGTTGATTTTGAATTACATTTTATGTACGTTCAACAGCTTGAGTTCAACAATATTGAATTTGAAAATACTAGGAGTAAATAATGAAGAAATTTTTGATGTCTGTACTGTGGGTTGCCCTCTTTGCCGGATTAGGTGCAATGTATTACTATCAGACAACATTTGATGCCCGCATCAACTCCATGAATGAAAGAGCCGGTAAAATTGAAGATAAATATCAGAAATTCACAGACCAGCTTGACGACCTTGAAGTCAAATTTGTGGGCAGAGCAAAACATGTTCGCCAAAATCAGAATGATATTAAAGATATCTACAGTAAAATTGAAGATGTAAAAAGAATGCACAGCCAGGATATGTTTTTAATCAATACCCGGGTTGATTCCCTGGGAGCTGTTGTGGATAATAACTTGAATAATCTGGAAACCCAGGTTGAAGCACTAAGGAAAGTTACCACCAGCCTGAGAGCAATGGTCAACCAAAACCAGATTACAACCAATCAGCAAATTCAAAAACTGTCCCGCGACCTGGATGCCCTTCAGAAAAAGGTGGAAGATATCGAAGTTTTAATTCTGCCTGAAGAGGATGATAAAAAACGACGTTAACAATAATTATATCTCACGTTAATAGATTGGGAGCCATGATATTTATGGCTCCTTTTTTTTATATTCCAAATAAAAACCCTTTCAACTGAAAGGGTTTGTTAAACAAGGGGAGTAGCGAAGCAGGGATTCGAACCCCGGACACGCGGATTATGATTCCGCTGCTCTAACCAACTGAGCTACTTCGCCGTCAAAAAGCCTGAAATTATACGAAATAATTTAAAAAATTTGCAAGGACTTTTCATAACCTTAAGGATTAATACCGTTCGTATAAGTCAAGGATGGGATAAAACCGGACACGCACTTCCGCAAGACTTTCCAGGATGGATACGGGCAGCTCCAATTCATATACCCCAACGTACGGTTCCTGTTTTACATAGAGCTGTATATCCGACCGGGAAGAGGTCATGATCAGCAGAGGTTTGAAGTGATCAAGAATACTTAATCCGTCGTACCGGTTGATTTCCCGAAGATCCAGATATTGTCCGTCAATAAATGTGTGTATGATGCATCCCTGCCCGTCTGTCAGCTCTATCACCGGGATGGTCCGGTAATGTCCTAGCTGAATATCCCGCTGCAACTGAAATGGGATATCGGAATAATCCGCCTGAAAGGTGAGATAGGAATAGTTGTTATTGTAGGAGTCGACCCGTTGAAAGGGGAGAATGTCTGTGAGTTCTTCAAGCAAATCCGGATGGAGCTGATATGAGACTTCTATGCGAATGGTCCCTCTGTGAGGCCTGTATGGCAATGTGGAAATGTTTGGTTCGTTGATTTGGATCAGATAGGGGTTTAACAGTAATTCGTACATGGCCTGTTGGGTCGTATTCAGATGCTCCCGTTCCATATCAAGGCGTAATTTTGCCTCAGTCTGGTTGAATCGTAAAACCGTTGTCCCGGCAGGAGGCTGTAAACTGAGTGATGTATGGGATTTTGTCTCCGTCTCTTTGTCTTTACCCAGCTCTGCGGTGATGTCTAACAATTCACGCCGGGCAGCTTCCAGGGTCTCTGTATCAATATATCCCTCATCTGCCGGTGTGTCACTAACTGTGAAATCCAAATCAAGGGACTCGGTCTGGTATAATTTTGCCAGATGATGTATCAAGGTACTTTTTAAGGCTCTTTTATCTGACAGGTATGCCGTAAAGCTGCTTTCACCCACCGTTTGCCAGGTTTTAATGTGAATGGAGCTTAAATGTATCAATACATCTCCATCCGCCGATGAGTGGTATATGGATCCCATCAGGATGTACCGGTTCGCGGGAAATTGCGGATCCTGATCCCGGAATGTGATGGCTTCGGACATGGTGTATTCCGGATGGAGAATTAAACCGGGAAGACGAAATTTTTCCTGGAAAATCATCTCTGTCAACCCTTTTTCCAGCCACTCCAGAGAAACATCCCCGGTTTTGTTTTCAAAATCCAGAATATATATTTCTTTGTCCACGGGAGCGGCTGCGCAAAGGGTTAGCCCCATGGCGAGACACATGACAATACGGGACATGATACGTTTTTTCATAGTACCCCCCCCGCAGGGAATTTGGCGTGTTTAGGTTTGCCAATAATCTACGGCTTTTTTTAGTCTTCTGATAACGACCTTTTTTCCCAGAAGTGATAACAGCTCAAAAAGTCCCGGACTCACGGAAAATCCAGTAACTGCCAGCCTGACGGCATGAATGAGAATCGCCGCCTTTTCACCGGCTTCGTCTGTAATATGGCGCAGGGTTTCTTCCAGTTTATCCGGATCAAAGGAATCGAGAGATTCAATCGCTTTGATGTAGTGGTTCATGAGAATTTGTACCCTTGAATGAGCCCAATGCTTTTTAACCGCCTCCGGATCATAGCTTACCGGATCTTTCAATACATAAGATCCAAAGGATACAAAATCTGTGATGAGCTTCATCCTGGATTTTAGTAAATCGATGGCCTGGTGCAGATAAGTTTTCCTGTTTTCTATCTCATCCTGTGATAAAAGGCCTGCCTTCAACCATGCCTGGGTTACCCATGGAAAAAGTTCCGTAGAAGGTTTTCCCGAAATATGTTGGCCATTGATCCAAATCATTTTCTGCAGATCAAAAATGGCCCCCTTTTTCGACACATCCGTGATTTTGAATGTGTGGATCAATTCATCCAGTGTGTAAATTGTCTGGTTTCCCGATGTCCCCCATCCCAGATGAACCAAACCGTTGATAAATCCCTCGGGAAGGAATCCCATATCCCGGAATTCTCCCACGGAGGTGGCGCCATGCCGTTTGCTTAAACGCTTTCCGTCCGGTGCCAGAATCAAAGGGACATGGGCAAAGCGGGGAACAGGATATCCAAGGGCCAGATAAAGATGTATCTGTTTTGGAGTATTGGAAAGGTGATCCTCGCCCCGGATGACATGAGTTATCCCCATCAGGGCGTCATCCACCACTACCGCCAGCTGATATACCGGCGTTTTATCGGAACGCATAATAATAAAATCATCAATTTCTGAATTTTTGACTTCAATGGACTTGAAAACCATATCCTTAAAGCGTGTCACTCCCTCATGGGGCACTTTCAGACGCACCGTAAAGGGCAGGTTTAGATCCAATTTCTCCTGGATTTCCTGATCTGTCAGATGCCGGCACTTTCCACTGTATCGATAAGGCCTGTTTTCCAGGGCGGCTTTTTCTTTCTCTGCCTCCAGATCCTCTTTTGTGCAAAAACACCGATAGGCTTTACCCTCATTCAGTAAAGTGTCTACTGCGTGCTGATGGGCCTGAATATTATCAGACTGAAGGACATAAGGCTCATCCGGCAAAAGTCCCAGCCAGGATAATGAGTCCAGAATTTGCTCTATCATTTTCTGTGATGAGCGTTCGGTATCCGTATCCTCAATCCGTAAAAGATATGTCCCCCCCATACTCCGGGCGTATAAATAATTAAAAAGGGCTGTTCTGGCCCCGCCGATGTGTAAATATCCCGTTGGACTGGGAGCAAAACGCACCCGAATTCCTGGCTGGTTCATTCTCGATCCGACTCTTCCTCATCCGTTTCAGGAAATGAGTTTTTTTCTTCCAGTAAGGTACCTTCTGCAAAATCATCCTCATATCCCTCATAGTGATCATTAAACTCCAGGGGAATACCACCGGTCCAGTGAGTAATGAAATTATACAGGGCACCGGCAGCCGTCATGAAAAGACTGAAAAAAAACGCATTCGATATTGCCAGAGTCAATAAGGTGAAAAAGGAGAGAGGTCCCGATAGAGTTGTTCCCCCCATTCCCATATCACTCATGGTTTGTTGCATCATCTGAACCAAAACATTTCCCATAAAAATGAAAAGAATCAGAAATAACAATCCCGAAACTAAAAATGTGGTCCTAAATAATGGCCACAAGCTAATCCGTCGAAGCTCAAGTTCCAAAATAACCTCACTTTATTTTTAATTTAAAGAGATCGGAAGCCGGTTGGTGAACAACCTTCCCCGGTTTTTTTAATTCTTCAGGGAGTAAATCTTGTAAAGGAGTGCCCTGACGGACCTGTTCTTCAAGATTTCGCTGCGTTTCTCCCACATCCTGTAACTGGTCCAGGGCTTTCAAAATATCCTCATGAAATGTATTGATTGTAAATTCCAGACGTTTGATTAATTCTTCCGTTAATCGCTGACCGTAAACATCCCCGAAATCCTGGGTCAGTGTGTTTAATTTATCTTTGATCAAGGCCATCCGTTGCTCCGGATCTGTCAGGTTAACAGCCGGTTTCTTCTCATCCTTTTTCATGTTTTCTTTTAAGCTCTTCAAGGGAGGCATAGGGTTTCTCCATATTTATATCTTAATTTAATATTTTATAAGATGCATTTCAAAAGACAATTCAGGACCGAATCGTAGCTTTTATTTCAGATCCGGCGTGAATGATGTAAATTCCTCCAGTCAAAGAATATAAAAGTTTTGGATGACACAGGCGCTTACACCTGAACAGGAAATTATGCTTAAAAGGTATGAATCCCTTGCGGAAATGGGTTTAACAAATCAGCAACTCGCTTTTGAAAAAAGGGTCTCCCTTTTTCGGGATATCTCCCTCTCTGTGGCTGGCTATCTTGCCAATCTTTGCCGGGAAGCTGTTTCCAACCATAAAGTTTTTGGCATCCGGAATCAGGTGATTAATAATTCCAATATATGCATAAACCAATGTAATTCTGCGCTTTTCACAGGAAACGGGACACAAACGGGTCCCATACCCTTATATTGGCGGATATTGAAAAAAAAACACAGGACTATCTCCATGAACCAATCAGCGAGATTCATGTAGTGGGCGGACTTCATCCGGATTGGTCCTTTAGTTACTATGTTGATATGGTTCGAATGCTAAAATCATTATGTCCCCAAACCGTGCTTAAAATGTATGATGTTGTTGAAATTGATTACTTTTCTCGGATTTTGGACAAAAGCGTGGAACGGGTCCTTGAGGATTTGATGGAAGCCGGACTGCAGGCACTGCCGGGAGGTGGAGCTGAACTCTTTGCCCCCCGGGTGAGGAACATACTTTACCCTGAAAAAATATCCGTCCAACGATGACTTGAAATTGCGAAACTTGCTCATGATATGGGTTTAAAAAGCAATACCAACATGTTATACGGGCATGTGGAAACACCGGAAGAACGGGTAGATCATATGATACAAATACGGGATCTGCAGGATGAAACCGGGAGTATTCTCAATTTTATTCTCTTACCATACCAGCCTTTGAATTATGTCCTGAAAGTTCAGGACGTAAGTTGCTTGATGGTCCCTCATGCCAAAGCCTTTTGGATTTATCTGACACCGCCTGTGGCCCCGATGATATTGTGATGGCACGGTGATTGAAGAACAGGTGGCCTATGAAACCGAAGGCGAAACACGATTCGTGATGACGGTCCATAAACTGAAAGCACTGGTCCGTCCAGCCGGAGGTATTCCTGTAAAAAGGGATCCCTTTTTTCGGAAAATCAGAGAAGATCGATGAAAACACTTCATTTTGGAGGTATTGATTTTATCAATGCCTATCCCTTGGTCCGGGCACTGCCGCCTGACAGAAATTCAAATGTGAAAGTTGAACTGACCCTGGCAGAGCCCTCACAGCTGTATGAAAAGCTGCTTCAACATGCGCTGGATGCAGCCATGATTCCTACATATTCATTTTTTGAAAATGCCTTGCCTGCGATGTCCGGAAACTATGTCATCGCCAGCGACGGACCTGTCCGCTCTGTGTGTCTTTACAGTCAGAAACACCTGGAAGACGGCGCTATAATTGCCCTGGATGCCAAAAGCCGCACCTCTGTCCGTATGCTTAAAATCCTTTTGAATGAAACAGGGTATCAGCAAATCCGTTATATATCTCTGCCTTTTGAAGACATGCTTTTCCGTAAAGATATTGACGCATTTTTATTGATTGGAGATGATAATTTTCAGGCCGGAATCCCGGATCTTCCCATTTGTATCGACCTGGGGAAATGGTGGAAAGAGACTTTTAACACACCCTTTGTCTATGCCGTCATCGCGGTTTTTGATAAAGAAGATTTGTGGATCCTTCACCCCTGGTTACATGAAAATTACATGTTTTGGAAAGAACATCAGTCCACACTCATCAATACCTGGAGTCGCAAATTGAACATTCCCACACTTGAATTAGTGCATTATCTGACAAAAAATATCCTTTATACATTAAACCCCCATCAGGTTGAATCCGGGGTTCAGTTGTTTCAGAAATTATGTGTTAAATATGGGTTATTGCGTTGTAATAATGCTTATCAGATTTTTTTCTGATCGATTTCTGTTGATCCTTTTTCAAAAAAGCGTTTAAATGGTTCGAATATATCCAGAGGAATGGGAAAAACAGTGGTTGTATTGTTTTCGCTGGAAATTTCAATCAGTGTTTGCAGGTACCTGAGTTGAATAGCAGAGGGGTGCTTATCAATAATTTCCGCTGCATCACTGAGTTTCTGGGCTGCCTGATATTCACCTTCAGCGGCAATGATCTTTGCCCGCCGCTCACGCTCTGCCTCAGCCTGCTTTGCCATGGAACGTTGCATCTCAACGGGTAAATCAACATGTTTGATTTCTACATTCGCCACTTTTACACCCCAGGGATCGGTTTGTCGGTCAATGATTTCCTGCAGGGAATGATTGATTTTATCCCGGTCTGACAACAATTCATCCAGCTCGCTCTGACCCAGAATGGACCGGAGTGTTGTCTGTGAAAGCTGGGATGTGGCAAAGTAATAGTCCTCTACCTGAACCACGGCCTTTTCCGGACTCAGAACTCTGAAATAAATCACCGCATTGACCTTGACGGATACGTTGTCTTTTGTGATAATATCCTGTTCGGGCACATCCATAACTACCGTTCTCAAAGAGACTTTCACCAGTTTATCTACAAAGGGGATCACAATGATCAAGCCCGGTCCCTTGGTTTTGATTAAACGTCCCAAACGAAAAATAACTCCCCGTTCATACTCTTTTAGGATATGAATCGCCGAGGATAAAAACAAAATAACGATAATTCCAACCGTTAAGATGGGAAAGAAGGATGGAGAAAACATCATAAGCCTCCTTTGATTTTTTGAACTTTTAAAATCATATGATTGACGTCGATGACTTCGATGGATGACCCTTTCGGAATTGTTTCATCCGATACGGCTTTCCATATTTCACCATTCACAAAAACAGTCCCTCCCAAAGAAGTAATTTCTGTTTCGGCTGTGCCCTTCAGACCGGTGAGTCCTTCAAATCCGGTCATGGGGCGGTTTTTCATGGCTTTTATCACCAGGCGCACCACCACGATGATAAACAGGGCCGTTAGGATGACGACAGGATAAATAATTCCCTTTGATATCTGAATCAGAGGATCAGGGGAATCAATCAGCATGGTTGATCCGATGAGCATTGCCGCAAGTCCTCCTATGGTTAATAATCCAAAACTGACAATATTTACTTCCAGAATCAAGAGAATGATCCCAAAAAGAATCAGGGCAATCCCTGCGTAATTCACCGGAAGCATCTGAAAGGAAAAAAAGGCGATGAGCAGAAAAAGTACACCCAACACACCGGGGAAAACCGAACCGGGATGGGTGATTTCAAAAAAGAGACCGTAAAAACCCAGCATAAGAAAAATATAAGCGATATTTGGATTGCTGAAGACATCCAGCAGGCGGTCTGTCCAGGACATTTCACGGTGTATCACTTGTTGATCCGGCAGATTCTCAGGGAGTGTAACGGGTTTTCCACTAATCTGAAAGGTTTTCCCCCCGAGGATATTCAGGAGGGATGTAAGGTCTGTGGCGATGGTATCTACGACATGCAAGGCGACGGCTTCATTGGCAGTAATGGAGACGGATTTTCTGACGGCATCCTCCGCCCAGTTTGCATTGCGGCCAGTCTTTTCTGCCAGTGAACGAATGTATGATACCGCATCATTTTCAGTCTTTTCTCCCATGATATCCAGGCTGTCCTGATCTTGTCCACCAAAAATGCCACCTCCGCCACCCGCCGGCACCGGATGAGCAGCACCAATGTTAGTCCCGGGCGCCATGGCGGCATAATGCGAGGCCAGGGTGATAAACACACCGGCTGAAGCAGCCTGTGCGCCTGAAGGGGAAACATAAACAATAAAGGGGATCGGTGAATTCAACTCTGTTTTTACAATATCTTTCATGGCCGTCATCAAACCGCCGGGTGTATCCATCTCAAGAATGAAGCAGATAGCGGAATCCTTGACTGCTTGTTCCAGGCTGTTTTCGATATATCGCGATGATGCAGGATTAATGATGCCATCCAGACGGATATTGTATATGACTTCGCTATGGAGAAGAACAGGCAGACATAAACAGGCAAAAAAAATCGTGATTCTTTTCATGTTATAACCATTGATGACGCCGGTACCAATTGTAGGTATCTCTGAAACCATTTTCCAGAGGATATTTGATGCGGTATTCCAGGAAACCCAGAATTTTTTCACTTTTGCAACACCAGGCAGATTGCTTTAATTCCCTGTATTTGCTCATGTTCACCAGAGGTGCTTTACCCCTTATAGTGCCGGCCAAACCTAAAAGATAGGCGGTGCTCCCCATCATGAAACGGGTAATAGGCACAGGGATAGTCCATCTTTCCATTACCGTTTCCAAATGGGTAAACATTTCGTTTAAAGGATGAATGTCCGTCCCATCGTTGACAAAGAAAATTTCATCATGACTCAGACGGGGATTTAAAAGAAGTCCGGTGATCATAAAGCATAAATCCGTGACATGAATCAGGGAGAGTTCCTGAATGCCATGATGTACAACAGGTTTTATGTGATGCTGTACCATTTGAAATATCTTATAGAAACTTCGGTCTCCTGGACCGTATACAACCGGCGGACGGAGGATCACCTTTTGAAAATCCCCGCTTGAAGTGAGTAAACGGTTTTCCCCCATAAGTTTGGATTTTCCATAATCACTCACGGGATTTGCCGGATAGTATTCCGAAAGAGGGTGCCCCGGTTTGGATGGTCCGGCTGCTGCCAGGGAACTGATAAATATGAATTGCCGGATTCGGGGAATTCGGGATGCGGCTTCCGCCAAAATCTGGGTCGGATCACTGTTATACCTGATATACCTGTACAGGCTGGTTTCACTGATGGATCCGGCCAGGTGAATGATTGCATCACATGCTTTGAGACTTTGCTCCCACGATGAAGGCTCCCGGATATCCCCCCGGATCAGGGAAAGGTTTGGATGAGGGGGACCGTTGTAATTCCGGTGATGCATCAATAGGGTTACATCATACCCCTGTTCCAGCAAAATAGCAATCAGCTGCCGGCCGATAAAACCGGTTCCTCCCGTGACGAAAATTCGACTCATATTTCTATCTTCCGTTCATAAATCCTGTAGGTTTTATATTGTTCTGCACCCATGGATGCAATAATATGGTTCATGACAGTATTACTTTCGAGGATCCAGGACATTTCCCCCCATTTAACACCGTCCTTTAATGCCTGTTCAAAAAGCATATAATACATCAGACTGTCAATCCCAAAATGCCTGAATTCCTCCAGCACTCCCATAATTAACACGCGGTACGATTCAAATTTATTTTTGTGCCGGATCATCATCCGGATGGTCCGTGGCGATAAAAGCCGGCCATTCAGATGAATCAGCTGCTCATTGACATTCGGCAGGCAAATGGCCGTTCCAACAGCCTGTCCGTTGATTTCAGCAATCCATAAGTAATTGGGATTGGCAATTTTCAATAGATCGTGTATGGTCTTTTTGGATTCTTCCGGTGTCAGAGGTACAGCACCCCAGTTTTTCTCCCAGGCCTGATTGTAAATAGAGATGATCTTTTCCGCTTCTTTCTGAATATGCTTGATATCAATCTTCCGGACTACCAATCCCGGCATGGTCCGGGCCAGTAATGCCACATCTTGAACTTTTTTCGGAGGCTTCTCCTCAAGATTGATTTTCCACGCATATAAATCCTGGATCTTTTTAAATCCCGATCCTTCAAATAAACGTATATAATACTTGGGATTATAGGTCATTTCAAAGACCGGCGGTTGGTTAAATCCCTGGATTAGTAACCCCACATTGTGATTAACCGAAAAGTTTTCTGGTCCCCATATCCTGTCGCACCCCTTCTCTTTTAACCACATCTCGGCAGCATTGAAAAGAGCTGCCGCTCCGCGAAGACTGTTGATGCATTCAAAAAATCCGATAAAACCGGTCCGGTCATGATGAAACTGGTTATGGCGGGTATTGGTGTGTGCCGATATTCTCCCAATTACCTGATGCATTCGGTAAGCCAAAAACAACTGGGCTTCAGAATGTCTGAAATAGGGGTTTTTCTTCTTGTTGAGGAACTTTTTCTGCTCGGAAATGACCGGCGGGACCCAGTTTGGATCTTTTTTGTAAATTTTCCAGGGGAACATGATGAATTTACGTAATTGCCGTTTTGTTTTTACGGGTACAAGCGTGATGCCCTGTTGATCTAATTGAGCTTTCATGTGGATTCCTTATGAAAATTTTCGTGTCATTGCATCGTGTAACATAATAAATTTACCTGTGAATGTACTTAAAATAAACAAATAGGGAGTTATTTCACATGAAAAGAACCGTTGTTTATATATTTTTTTCCCTTATTTTGACAGGATTTTTAAGTTGTACCTCCGACAAGGCGGGACAAACCCAAACGGGACTGGATATTTTATCAAAAGAGGGATACACTCTGCTAAAAGGTAAAAATGTGGGTATTGTGACGAACCATACGGCCTATAACAGGGAGGGGGACCATATATCTGATATTATTCACGGCATGGAGGATGTGACCCTGACGGCGATTTTTGCACCGGAACACGGATTTCGGGGGACGGCAGAGGCCGGTGAATATATTACCGAAGGGATTGATTCCAAAACGGGAGCCCGGATTTACAGCATTTACGGATCCACCCGGAAACCCACACCGGAGATGTTACAAAATGTAGATGTTCTGGTGTTCGATATACAGGATGTGGGAGCCCGGTTCTATACCTATATCTCCACCATGGGAAATGTGATGGAAGCCGGGGCAGAAAACGGGATCCCGGTCCTTATCCTGGATCGGCCCAACCCTCTGGGAGGATGGGTGGAAGGCCCGATACTGGATATGCAATGGAAATCTTTTGTGGGAATGTATCCTATTCCCATTCGTCATGGACTCACGGTGGGTGAGTTGGCACAAATGATCAAAGGTGAAGGCTGGATCCATGAAGCGGATGCCCTGGATTTGAAGGTGATCACCATGAAAAACTGGCACCCCAAAATGTTCTGGCCGGAAACCGGATTGACCTGGATCAACCCGTCACCCAATATCGGGGGAATGAATCAAGCTACCTTGTATCCAGGGCTCTGTCTGTTGGAAGCTACAAATGTGTCCGAAGGGCGGGGGACAGATCATGCTTTTGAATGGATTGGTGCTGATTTTATTCAGGGTGAGGAACTGGCTGAAGCTCTCAGAGCTTTGAATATTGAAGGACTGACCATCGAACCGGTATCATTCACTCCCGTCGATCTGCCTGGTAAGGCGACCAATCCAAAGTTTGAAAATGTGGAAATCGAAGGTATTTCCCTTCAAGTCACTGACCCTGAGGTATTTGAATCGGTCACTTTTGGTGTTATTCTGCTGAATACTCTGAACAAGCTCTATCCGGATGACTTTGAAATATCCCGCCCCGAATGGGCAAATCGTCTTTGGGGACAGGAATCATTGAATCAGGTCATGACAGGTGATCTTTCCATGGAAAACCTTATGATGGCTGTCCGCCAGGATGTGGAAGATTTCCTTCCTCTGAAAGAAAAGTATTCACTGTATCGGTAAAGCCGATGTTGATTTTATGAGTGAATAAAACTATTTTCATAGAAAAGCATGGAGTCTTTGATGAAAACAACGATCTCCCTCATTCTTACAACGCTTCTTCTTTTATCCACCGGGCTCTTTGCCCAGGATGGGTACCGGGATATTCCCTGGGGAAGCTCGAAAAATGCAACCCGAAAGATGGCCCGGGAATATTTTGGTGACAATTATTACGAAACAGATTCCAAAATCATATTTATTGATGATTTTCAGGGGAATGATGCTATCTATACCTTTGTGTTTTCACGGGATTCCCTGCATACGGTAGCCATCCAATCTGAACTCCCTTATCTGCTGACAGACGAGAAAACCTTTTCGGATATGTTCGATAAATCGGAAATGGAAGTGGAAAAATTAATTCAGCGTGTCAGGGCAAAATACGGACAACCCGTTCTTCAGGAAAGGGTGGGGACCGATTTATTTCTCCGCTGGAAAGTGGATGATACGGAAATTGAACTCTTTGTTGAACGAAGTTATAAGTATAAATTGATTATGACATATCGATGGATTTCCTATTTTGAGGCAAAACAGGAAAAACGTCAGCAACAGTATCTGAACGAACTTTAATACCACTCATTACATAAACTTAAAGTATCATGACATCATGAAAGGGAATATTTTTTGCCTGATGGAATTGGACTGATATCCGGTGGGCTCGATTCATTGCTGGCCATGCGCCTGATGATGGAGCAGGATCTGGATTTGCTTGGAATTGTGATAGATACAGGATTTTCTTCCATGTTTGAGGAAAAAGGAAAATCAAATGCCTATGCGGATAAACCCTCCATTACCGAAGTTGCCAGGAATATTGGGTTTCCCCTAAAAATTATTCCGGTACATGAAGCATACTGGGAGATGATAAAAAATCCCCGGCATGGCTATGGCAAACACATAAATCCCTGTCTGGATTGTCGAATCCTTATGTTGAAAACAGCCGCCCGGGTAATGCATGAAAAAAATGCGGCTTTTGTGTTTACCGGTGAAGTCATCGGACAGCGTCCAAAAAGTCAGCTTTCCCACCAGTTAAAAATTTCTGAACGTGAAAGCGGACTGGAAGGGCGCCTTTTAAGGCCATTGTCGGCCAAATGTCTTCCCCCCACGATTCCTGAACAGGAAGGACTGGTCAAGCGGGAATTACTGGAAGGTATCAGAGGAAGAAGCCGTAAACGTCAGTTGGAAATGGCGAATCGGTGGGGATTTGCAGATCTGTCCGTTGCTGGGGGAGCAAACTGTTTCCTCATTGATGCCGGTTATTCTGCAAGGATGAAAGATTTATTTCGGTATAAGGGAAAGGACCATATTACCGAAACGGATCGGAGACTCTTGCGGGTGGGGAGACATTTCAGGTTATCGAAATCTCTGAAATTCATTGTATCAAGGGATGAGAACGAACATAAGCGGATTCTGAATATGGTCTCCGGTTTGCCCATGTTGGAATGTGTGGATGTCATCGGTGCCGTGGGCGTTTTATCCGGGACCTTCACGGATGCGGACCTGGTAAGGGCAGGCGAACTCCTGGGGCGCTACAGTAAAGGTCGCGAAAGAGACTCCGTGCAGGTAGCTCTGACACTAAACGGCATAATCCTGAAATCGTTTCATGTATCTCCCGAAAGGGACCGGCAGGTTCTGGACAGCCTGTTGATTTAATCTGATATTGGAATATTTATGATTAACCCGTAAAATTGCCCGGTGAAATAACAGGGGAGCACAATGGCCATCAGTGATAAACACACGGAAATGCAAAATCTGGCGAGTATGAATATTGATAAGATGAATACCAGCGAAATTCTTCATCTTATTAACAACGAGGATAAAACCGTCCCTTCGGCTGTAGAAAAAGCCATTCCAGCAGTTGGTGAATTTGTGGACAAAGTTGTTGAAAGTTTCCGCAAAAAGGGCAAGTTGTTCTATATCGGTGCCGGAACCAGCGGTCGTTTGGGTGTTTTGGACGCCTCGGAAATTCCACCTACCTATTCAGCTCCCAATTCCCTGGTTCAGGGGATTATGTGTGGTGGACTTGCAGCTTTGGTTACGGCCGTTGAAGGAGCTGAGGATGAATATGACGAAGGTGTAAAAATTGTGGATGAACGGGGGCTAACAGAAAATGACTGTCTTCTGGGAATTACCACAAGCGGGATGGCAGCCTATGTCCATGCCGCTTTGAAACGAGCTAAGGAAATCGGCGCGACAACCGGACTTCTGGTATGTAATGAATACGAAAAACCGGATTATGTGGATGTATTGATCAAAACGATTGTGGGGCCTGAAGTAATCACCGGTTCGACCCGAATGAAAGCAGGGACCGCCACAAAATTGATCCTGAATATGATTACAACATCGGCCATGGTGCTTATGCACAAAACCTATGGGAACCTTATGGTGGATCTGATGACCAACAACAAAAAGTTATGGGACCGCGGAGCACGTATTGTAAAGCACTGTACCGGTATTGACTATGATAAGGCAATGGATCTTCTGATTCAGGCTGGAGGACGGGTTAAAACAACCCTGGTGATGGCTTCTTTGAATGTTTCTTACGAAGAAGCAGAAAAACGCTTACAAATGCATGATGGATCTCTTCGGGAAACATTGGACGAAGAGGGAATTACTTTAAATATATAAAATCATGAGCCTCAGTATGAAGTACTGAATTTGAGTGCTGAATGGTATGTGGAGTTTAGAGTACTCTTAACTTATTAAATTGTGTATATTAATAAATGAAACAATGGACGGATTATCATAATGAATTATAACGGGAAAAAAATACTGATTACAGGTGGTGCAGGGTTTGTTGGATCAAATCTTGTAAAAACTATTGCTACCCGCTGGCCGAATGCCGAAATCTGCGTTTTGGATGCTTTTGTGAATGGCCACTTTAAAAACCTTATCGGTTTTCAGGGGGAATTAATAGCCGGGGATTTAACTGATGACAAGATTTTAACACAGTTAATGAATAGACCTTTTGATATAATTTTTCACCAGGGTGCTATCACCGATACCACGGTGAGTGATCAGAAAAAGATGATAGAAGTAAATACCAACTCCCTTTCGGTTCTTTTGGATCTTGCCTCACGCAATCAGGCGACCCTCGTTTATGCCTCAAGTGCCGCTGTCTATGGCAATTCTCCCTCACCCAACCAGGTGGGAAAAGGAGAAATTCCCGAAAATGTCTACGGGTATTCAAAATATTTGATGGATGAAATGACCCGCCTTTATCTGAAAAAACATCCGGAACTTCAGCACAACATTGTCGGACTCCGGTACTTCAATGTGTATGGCCCCGGAGAATATTATAAGGGAAAAATGGCGTCTATGATCTTGCAGCTCGCCCTTAAAATGCGAAAAAATATTACTCCACGCCTTTTTAAATTCGGCGATCAGAAGCGGGATTTTGTGTTCGTGGACGACATTGTCCAGGCAAATCTGAAAGCAGCTACAGCAGGGGTCAGCGGGATTTTCAATGTCGGTGCGGGTGTTTCGAGGACCTTTAATGATATTGTAGCCATTCTGAATAAAGCCTTGGGGACAGATCACTATATTGAATATTTTGACAATCCCTATTCATTTTATCAGAATAACACCTGTGCGGATATACAGGAAACCCGGGAAAAATTAGGCTATTCTCCCGATTATACGCTGGAAAGGGGAATTCAAAAAACGGTAGATTGGCTTCAATCTTCAATGAAGGATGCGGACCCCATACGCGAATGACCGACATCCGTGAAAAACGTCTTATCTGGATATTAAGTGAGCAGGAAAACCTGGTTGCTTTTCTCCGTGAGGATTTATTAACGGAAACAATTCAGGTAAAAAGCTATTCACCGCATGATGTACAGGAAATAAAAAATGAAATACTCCATTATCCTCCGGATTTAATAATCAGTTGTTATCACAATCTAACCGATATCCTCGCTCCGGCAAGCCAGGAGAAAATCCCCTTGATGTTGTTGGTTCCTGAACATGAATTATCCGTCCTGGAGGCTTATAATCATTTCCCCGTTGTGAAAATCCTTGAAATGCCCCATCCTTTTCAATCCATTCGACCCATGGTTTCGGAATTTTTTAACGACCTGAGGAATCATGCCAGGAGCAAAATCTTATTCATTCTTCCGGACCAAACGGAACGGAATGTTTTCAGGAATATCAGCCAGATATACAAATATGGAGCGACCTTTGCTGAAACCTATGCCAGGGCTGAGGAACTTCTGGAGACCAAACCCTATGATTTGGTGGTTGTCAATGTGGATAATCCAGATGAAAATTCAGAATTGCTTCTTGGCAATATCCGGAACAAAGATGCCAATCTGCCAATTTTAGCTCTCTCTGCAGGGCACAGACGGGTTATGTTCCACAGCCTTTATGATCTGGGTGTGAATGATTTTCTTCACATCCCCTTTGATATTGATGAACTTACCCTCAAAATCTCCGGTCTGCTCCGAACCGTCCTTTCCATGAAAGCCATCAAGAAGTTAGCGGAAGTAGATTACCTGACACAGTTGTTGAACCGCCGGAGTTTTTATGATCAGATCATGCCTTATATCAACCTTTCCCGGCGTCAGAATTTGCCTTTTTCCATTATCATGACGGATATTGATCATTTTAAACGAATCAATGATACGTTTGGTCATAATACAGGCGATAAAATTTTGATCGAAAGTGCAAAAATTATGCGGAATAGTCTTCGTAATTATGATATTTTAGCCCGGTTCGGCGGCGAAGAGTTTATCATTTTTATATCCAATGTGAATGAAATCAATGCCATGTATGTGGCTGAAAAACTTCGAAAAGGCTTTAAAGATGCGTTAAATGACCGTTTGGATAAACCGATTACCATGAGTCTGGGTGTTTCAACCTGGGCTGGAGGGGAAGTGGATATTGATAAGCTGATCCAGCAGGCCGATAAAGCCCTGTATGTTTCCAAAAACAGCGGCAGAAATCGCGTAACGCATTTCAGGAATCTTCTCTGATGGATATGCAATCCCTTTTAGAAAAACTTAAAATCAGGGTTCCTCTTTTTCTGGCCCCTATGGCCGGAGTTACGGATATGCCTTTTCGTCAAATTTGCCGGGACTTTGGTGCCGAACTCAGTTACTCCGAATTTGTCAGCTCAGAAGGTATTATCCGGAATAACCGGAGAACTCTCCGCTACCTGACATTTCAAGAGAATGAACGGCCTATAGGAATTCAGATTTTCGGTCATGATCCAAGGGTTCTGGCGGATGCAGCCGCTTTTATTGAAAAAACATTTCATCCTGACCTCATCGATTTGAATTTTGGTTGTCCCGTTCCCAAAGTGGTTAAAAAGGGAGCCGGTAGCGCTGTATTAAAAGATCTGGAAAGGCTTCGGGATATTGCTTCAGCAGTTTCATCAGCCGTCTCACTACCAGTGACGGCTAAAATACGTTCCGGATGGGATGATAAACATGTGGTGATTCCCCACATTGCTCCGGTTTTGGAAGAGAGTGGTATTCAGCTTGTTACCCTCCATCCCCGGACGGCACTCATGCGGTATAAAGGCCGGGCAGACTGGTCCCTGATCCGTCAGCTGAAAGAAAATACCCGGCTGCCTGTCATCGGAAACGGGGATATCCGTACTGCCAGTGACGCCTTGCGAATGATACATGAAACGGGGTGTGACGGTGTGATGGTCGGCAGGGGAGCCCTTGGAAATCCCTGGCTGCTTAGTCAGATTAAAGCTGCACTGTCAGGAACAGATATCCCGGAGGATTCGTCCTCCAGTGATAAAATAAATCTCATGAGTCAGCATTTCAGGAAGGTGCTGAAATTTTACGGTCCTGAACAAGGCTATAAAATTTTTAAGTCCCATATTTCCTGGTATACCTCAGGACTCCCCCATGGATCCGCCTTCAGGCAAAAAGCGAATAAGTGCCGATCGGTCCATGAAATGGAAACCGTGATCGCCACTTATCAAACCCTGTTGAAAGAGCTTCCTGAAGGCTAATTTGCTTGAAAGAACCTTCAGTTTTCTCTAACTTCCTATCTCTGAGAGAGAGTATGCATGCCGATGTGGGAAATAAATAAGAAAGCTAACCCATTTACCCTGTTTTTGGAAAAAATAACGTATGCCATCACCTAAAAAAAAACACACATCTCCCGATGGTTCAGATCAAATAAAACTGCTGGCTATCGAAGGAAATGTTCCTTTTCCCAATATCATTTTTCCTGTTGTTGTCCGCGAGGAACGGCATCTTCAATTAATTCAGGATGCCATCACGTCGGACCGTATTGTGGGAGTCTTTGCCCGGAAAAACCCCGATGATTTGCTGGATGAATCCAACGATCTGTTTGAAGTGGGTGTGGCCTGTCTGATCCTGAAAATGTTCCAAAGCCCCGACGGATCCATGCGTGTTTTACTTCGGGGGCTCCATCGTATCAGATTGGATAAAATTATAAGGGAAGAGCCCTATCCTGTAGCCCGGGTTCATTCCCTGGTTGAAACAGCCGGTGATTCGTTGAAAACGGAAGCCCTTACCCGGGCGATTGCAGACCTTTTCCAGCAAATACTGGCCCTTTCACCGGTGCTCCCGGAAGAAATACAAGAAATTGTTTTTTCTATTGAGGATCCGTCCAAACTCAGTGATTTGGTCACCTCCGCTTTGAATCTGAAAGTCTCTGAAAAACAACAGATCCTGGAAGAAAGCCGTATCACTGAACGATTGACGATTTTGGTCAGGCTTTTGAAGAAAGAGTTGAAACTGATCGAGTTAAATGCCAAAATTCACGACCGGGTCAGTTCTTCCCTGAATCAAACCCAGCGAGAGTATTATCTTCGTGAACAAATGAAAGCCATACAGAATGAATTGGGGGAAGATGAAGAGTCCAATCCGGAACTCCTTGAAATCCGTCAAAAGATGGATAGTTTACCCCTTTCACAGGAAGCGCGGGATACTGCTGAAAAGGAACTGGAACGGTTGAAGCTGATGCATCCCTCCTCATCGGAATATTCCGTGGGGAGAAATTATCTGGATTGGCTTCTGGGGCTTCCGTGGGGTGAAAAAACCGAGGCTATGCTGGAGCTGAAGAAAGCGGCCGCTATTTTGGATGCGGATCATTATGGCCTGGAGGATGTTAAAAATCGGATCTTGGAATTTTTGGCGGTTCTCTCTTTGAATAAGGAAGCCAAAAGTCCCATTCTTTGCTTTGTCGGACCACCCGGTGTAGGTAAAACCTCTTTGGGGCAATCCATTGCCAGGGCGATGGGACGGAAATTCATCCGTTTCTCTTTGGGAGGCATGCACGATGAAGCTGAAATACGAGGTCATCGCAAAACCTATATCGGGGCCATGCCCGGTCGTATCATCCAATATATCCGAAAAATCGGAGTAAAAAATCCACTGATCATGCTGGATGAAGTAGATAAAGTTGGACAGGATTTCCGGGGAGATCCATCCAGTGCCCTCCTGGAAGTTTTGGACCCGGAACAAAATTTTGATTTCAGGGATAATTTCCTGGAAGTCAGCTTCGATTTGTCCAATGTATTTTTCATTGCAACTGCCAATCAGGAATTTACCATCCCCGATGCCCTGCTGGACAGGATGGAAATCATCCATCTTCCCGGCTATATTACGCCGGAAAAAATCCAGATTGCCAAACGGTTCCTGGTTCCCAGACAGGTAAAAAGTACCGGTCTGAAAAGTTCACACATCCATTTTACAGTAAAAGCCCTGGAAAACATCATTGAAAATTATACCATGGAAGCGGGAGTTCGCAAGCTGGAACAGCACATCAGCCAAATTTGCCGGAAAGTTGCCCGGAAAATTGCGGAAGAACCCGGTACTCCCCGGGTAAATATCTCTACGCGGAATCTAGAGACATATTTGGGACCTCCTCTGGTGTTTAAAGAAGAGGTTCCTCACCGGGATATGACGGGCGTTGCCGTAGGATTGGCTTATACGGAATCCGGCGGAGATGTGTTACCGGTGGAAGCCACACTCATGAAAGGGACAGGCAGCCAGAAGATGACGGGACAATTAGGGGATGTGATGAAAGAATCCGTCAGCACGGCAATCTCTTTTCTCCGGGCCAATGCGGATGTGTACGGCATCAAAACAAATCGTTTCCTGGATTATGACATTCATCTCCATTTTCCCGCTGCGGCAATTCCTAAAGATGGTCCATCTGCCGGTGTGACAGTAACAACTGCTGTTTTGTCCGTCCTCTTACAAAAAAAAATCCGTCATGATGTGGCCATGACAGGTGAAATCTCCCTCCGTGGAAGAATTCTCCCGGTAGGAGGAATCCGGGAAAAAGTGACAGCGGCTCGGCGGGCGGGTATCCGACAGGTGATTCTACCGGCTGCCAATAAAGGGGATGTGGTCCGCGTACCGGACGAGGTAAAAAACGGGATAACCTTTTTCTATGTATCCCATTATGAAGAGGTTGAACCTTTGGTGTTTCACGGAGGTATCAGAAAAGTAAAAAAGCAAAAAAATAAAACGTCAGAAAAACAAAAAGAGAGGTAAGCATGAAACAACGAAAAAGAGTTCTGATTATGGGTGCAGCCGGAAGGGATTTTCACAATTTCAACACCTATTACCGGGATAATAAGGACTATGAAGTGGTGGCCTTTACAGCGACCCAGATTCCTGATATCGATGGAAGAAAATATCCCGCAGAACTGGCAGGTCACCTGTATCCTGATGGGATTCCCATTTATAATGAAGCCGATCTGGTGGATTTGATTCATAAACATAAAATTGATATTGTAAATTTTGCATATAGTGATATATCCCATGAGAATGTTATGCACAAAGCATCCCGGGTGAATGCAGCAGGAGCGGATTTTATCCTCCTGGGTGGTAATAAAACCATGGTTAAATCCTCAAAACCGGTGATTGCCATCACAGCCATTCGGACCGGCTGTGGCAAATCCCAGACGACACGGCGGGTCATTAAAGCCCTGCAGGAGATGGGAAAAAAAGTAGTTTCAATCCGTCATCCCATGCCTTATGGGGATCTGGTGAAACAGTCCGTTCAGCGTTTTGCGGAACTGGAGGATCTTAAACGGTATGATTGTACCATTGAAGAGATGGAGGAGTATGAGCCCCATATTGCTATGGGCAGTGTGATTTATGCCGGTGTGGATTATGAAAAGATCCTGAGAGAAGCGGAAAAAGAAGCGGATGTAATCCTCTGGGACGGTGGAAACAATGACACCTCTTTTTATAAAGCCGATTTGACGATTACAGTTGTGGATCCCCACAGACCGGGACATGAAACCACTTACTATCCGGGAGAAACAAACCTCCGGTTGGCGGACATTGTGGTGATCAATAAAATTGAAACCGCCAATCCGGAAGATGTGGAAACGGTCCGTCAAACCGTTCGCGAGATCAATCCACATGCTCGTATCGTGGATGCAGCTTCCCCCATTTTTGTGGAAAACAGCGATCTTATTAAAGGGAAACGGGCGCTGGTTGTGGAAGATGGTCCAACCCTGACCCATGGTGAAATGCAGTACGGTGCCGGCATGGTGGCAGCGGAAAAGTATGGAGCTTCTGAAGCGGTGGATCCACGTCCTTTTACCGTGGGAAGCATCACCAAAACTTTTGAAAAATATCCGGATATTGGTATTCTTCTTCCGGCCATGGGCTATGGTGAACAGCAGATGAAGGATCTGGAAAAAACCATTGCCAAAACAGAGTGTGATGTGGTAATAATCGGGACTCCAATTGATTTGCGCCGGGTCATCAAAATCAAACAACCGTCTGTTCGGGTTACTTATGAACTCCAGGAAATCGGTGAACCGACATTGAAAGATCTACTCAGGGATTTTATCCGTTGAGGCGATCCGGTAAAACAGCAGTTATTGCCCTCGGGGGAAATGCTATATCCCCCGGGGGTAAAAGCAATATTCATGAGGAGTTTGCTAATACCCGGAAATCCATGGATTTAATGCTGACCTTTATCCGGAACGGGTACCGGTTGGTCATTTCCCATGGAAACGGTCCACAGGTGGGGAATGCTCTGCAGCGTGTGGAACTGGCCAGGGGCATTGTTCCGGAAACCCCTCTGGGGGTGCTTGTGGCCGACACGCAGGGAAGTATCGGCTATATGATTGAACAATCCCTGCAAAATAAGCTTTACGATGCCGGTATGAATAAGGAAGTTGTCACCGTCATCACGCAGGTTCTTATCGATAAAAATGACCCGGCTTGCACAAATCCCACCAAATTTATCGGACAATTTTTTACTGAGAAAGATATTCAGCCTTTGATAAAGAAACACGGTTGGAAAGTCCGCTATGTGGATGGAAAAGGTTGGCGTCGTGTGGTGCCGTCACCCAAGCCGGTCAAGGTCATCAATTCCCGTCTGATCCGTCATCTGATTGACGGCGGAGCTATCGTGATCGCTGCCGGAGGTGGAGGAATTCCCGTCTATTATGACGAAAAGGGACATCTGGAAGGTTTTGACGCCGTGATTGATAAAGACCTGGCCAGTGCAGTCCTGGCTGACGAAATCAAAGCCGACGAACTGTTTATACTCACAGGTGTGGATCAGGTTGCTCTCCATTTTGGAACGCCTCAGGAAACCTATCTTTCACAGATTACCCTTTCTGAAGCCAGGATTTTTGATGAGGAAGGACATTTTCCTCCCGGATCCATGGGGCCTAAAATCCATGGGGCGATACACTTTTTGGAGCGGGGTGGAAAGTCGGTGACCATCACATCTCTGGACCGGATTGATGATGCCTTGCATGGTCTAACCGGAACCCGTATTATCCCTGACTGAGAGGAGAATATATGAAGATTCATGAATACCAAGCTAAAGAACTTTTTCAAAAATATCATATCCCTGTCCCCCGGGGGGATATTGCCAAAACAGTTGAAAAAGCCCGATCTGTGGCTGAATGGCTGGGGACGAACACCCTTGTCGTCAAGGCGCAGGTTCATGCGGGTGGGCGTGGTCAGGCTGGTGGTGTGAAAATTGTCCATTCAGCAGATGAGGTTGCCGATACAAGCCGAAATCTGCTGGGAAAAAGCATCATCACACATCAGACAGGTGGTGCAGGAAAAAGAATTCAAACCGTGCTTGTGGAAGAGGGGATACAAATCCGGAAAGAATTTTATGTCAGCATGATTACGAACCGGTCTGCAGGGAAAAATATCCTCATGGTTTCCACAGAAGGAGGGATGGATATCGAGAAGGTCGCACAGGAATCACCGGAAAAAATCCACATCGAACCTATTCATCCAGCCACAGGATTGCTGCCCTTTCAGAAACGCCGGCTTACGAATGCTCTGGAACTCTCCCGGCAGGAAGGGGACATGGCGGGACGCATTTTTGAAAACCTGATTCGGCTCTATACAGAGCTGGATGCTTCCCTGGTGGAAATCAATCCCCTGGTGTTAACCGATGAATCTTTTCTCATTGCCCTGGATGCAAAAATAAATTTTGATGAAAATGCTTTATACAGACATCCGGAATTGGGGATTTATAAAGATACATCTGATTTGGAAGAGGGTGAACGTATTGCTGAAGAAGCCGGTTTAAGTTATATCCCTTTGACGGGAAATGTGGGTTGCATGGTGAATGGAGCCGGTTTGGCCATGGCCACCATGGACATTATTAAGTACTACGGGGGGAGTCCGGCAAATTTTCTGGATATCGGTGGGGGAGCCAGCGCCGAAACCGTAGCCAAGGGGTTTCAGATTATCGTTTCCGATCCGGATGTCAAGGCAATCCTTATCAATATTTTTGGCGGAATTGTCCGCTGTGACAGGGTGGCCCGGGGGATTATCGAAGCTCTGAATACAGTGGATGTGCACATTCCGGTGGTAGTGCGGCTCAAGGGAACCAACTCTGAAGAAGCAGCTACATTACTCAGGGAGAGTCCTCTCTCATTTATTGTGGCAGATACCCTGGCGGATGCAGCCCAAAAAGTGGTTCGGGCAGCCCTGGAAAGAGGAGGTAAGGCATGAGTATTATATTGAATTCATCCTCCCGGATTGTTGTCCAGGGAATTACCGGTAAAGAGGGTCAGTTTCATACGGCACAGATGCTGGAATATGGGACAAAGGTTGTGGCCGGTGTGACACCGGGAAAAGGCGGAAATACTGAGCAGGGTGTCCCTGTTTTCAATACTGTTCATGACGCCGTGAAAAAAACGGGAGCCAATATATCCATACTTTTTGTCCCGCCACCCTTTGCTGCAGATGGAATCATGGAAGCGGCAGCAGCAGGGGTGGACTGGATTATCTGCGTGACAGAGGGGATTCCTGTCCAGGATATGATAAAGGTAAAAAGTTTTTTAAAGGATACGTCCGCCAAACTCATTGGTCCCAACAGTCCGGGTGTGATTTCCCCGGGGAAATCCAAGGCGGGTATCATGCCAGGATTTATTCATCAGGAAGGGAGTATAGGTATTCTTAGCCGCTCGGGAACCTTGACTTATGAAGCTGTTGCCCAGGTTGTAGAGGAAGGCTTTGGGCAATCCACAGCTGTTGGGATTGGAGGGGATCCGATCATTGGTTCCCGGTATATTGATCTTTTACAGCTTTTTGAAGAGGACGATCAAACCGAGGCCGTCCTTCTGATCGGAGAAATCGGTGGAACAGCGGAAGAAGAGGCGGCAGCGTGGGCCAAGGGACATTTTAGTAAACCTCTGGCGGCCTTTATTGCCGGTCAAACGGCTCCGCCTGGAAAACGGATGGGTCATGCCGGTGCCATTATCAGCGGTGGAAAAGGCAAGGCTTCGGACAAAATGAAGCAACTTCAGAAAGCGGGAATCCGCGTTATTGAAAATCCAGCTCTCATGGGTAAAACACTCCATGATCTGATAAAGGAAAGGAAGTAACATGGGTTATACACTCTGTATTATCAAACCAGATGCCGTTTCAAAAGGGTATACCGGAAAAATCATGGATGAATGTATCCAGGCCGGATTTGTGATTCACGGTATCCGAAAGGTGCATCTGACGGAAGATCAGGCGAAGAGTTTCTATAAGGAGCATGAACACAAACCCTTTTTTAAGCCTTTGATTGAATTCATGACAAGCGGTCCTTCCGTGGCCCTTGTGTTGGAAAAAGAAGATGCTGTAGACGCTTTCAGAGCCATTATTGGTGAAACGGATGCCCGGGAAGCGGAAGAGGGGACCATCCGCCACACATATGGGGAAGACAACCGGCGAAACGCCGTACACGGTTCTGATTCTCCTGAAAATGCAAAAAAAGAAATTGCTTTTTTCTTTGCAAATATTGACCTTATTTAATAGTATTCATAATGTAACAGGAGGTTATTATGAAAAAGGTCCTTTTTGCTATAGTTCTGTTTTTAGGCGTTTTACTGATTTTTTCCGCATGTGCCAAGAAATATCATGGTACGGTAGGTGAACCTATTGATGTCACCATTCAGGAAGACACAGAAAACGTGACCCAGTTCCAATGGGCATTTAAGAAAAAGCCGGCTGAATCCCGGTTGGATCCCCGTGATTTTGAGCCGTCGGACTACGCGGAAGCGGTAACCTTCGTTCCGGATGTGCCGGGAACCTATGAAGTGATCGTTGTGATGATTGATGAAACCGGCAAAGAGACGGATGAAAGTTTCATCTATGAAGTCACACTGGCCGAAGAGGTGGAAGGGGAAGCCCCTGAAGTGGTGGAAGAAGAACCGGTTGAACCCGAAAAACCTGCTGAAATAAGCGAAGAGGAAACCTGGGAACCGGCACCAGAACCGACGACTGAACAGAAAAAATCTTTTAAACCACCGGTGAGCAAACCGGATCCGGATGTTTCTGCTCAGGAAGCAGCCAATAGAATCCCCAGTGATAAAAGCCGGTACACCATACAGGTATCCAGCTGGACCAGCTACAAAACAGCCCAGAAAGCCATGAAAGACCTCCAGGATGCCGGATTTGATGCTTATATCCAAAATGCTTACTTGAGTCATACAGATAAGGTATGGTACCGGGTTCGTGTCGGGAATTTTACAAACCGGGCGGATGCGCGTAAAGTGGCTGAACAGATTAAGGAAAAGACCGGACAGGATACCTGGATCGATTATATGCGCAAAGATTACTAAAACCATTGTGTTGTGTAAGATTTGCTTTCCGTCTTGACTCTTATTCGAGGATATAATAATTTACCCAGCTTATGGAAATATTGCTCTCACATATTTCCGATGAGGAAAAGCTCTTTGAATTTGATGAGCGATCAGCAGCCATCGGACTTCCAGATCAGTTTGGGCGGGTCTCTGCATCTATTCATATTTATTCCCTGGGGCAAAAATATTTTGCCTGGGGGACACTTGAAGTGGATGTCCGAATGATCTGTGATATCTGCCTGGATGAATTTGTGCGCCACTTTGTAGAGAATTTTGAAGTGGTGGTAGACAAAGGCCCTGAACCGGAAGTTCCCGATGAGGGAGAAGTCATTTATATCTCCCCCAAAGCACTGAGTATCGATTTCAGTGATTTTGCACGCGATCTGCTTCTGCTGGCGTTGCCTATTCAAAAACGTTGCCGTCCCGATTGCAAGGGATTGTGTCCCGTATGCGGAGCGAATCTGAACAGAGAAACCTGTTCCCATGAAACAAAACGTCCGGATCCCCGGTGGGACAAACTGAGAGCATTAAAAATGAAAATTCAAAATTTGGAGAATTAGATGGCGAATCCCAAAAGAAGACATTCCCATGCACGGAGTGCAAAAAGAAGAACACACTATACGATGGATGCCCCCGCCTATCAGAACTGCCCCCAATGCGGACACGCAAAATTACCCCACCATGTGTGTCCCAACTGTGGTTATTATAAAGGTAGACCGGTGATTACACCGAAAGAAAGTTAAGAGATGACTTTTTCCTCCACAAATCAACAATAAAAGACAGGAAGCGGATGATTGTCCGCTTTTCTGTTTATGTGTTGCACAGAGGAGATGTACCATGGATTCCACATTAAAAACCGCCCTTGTTTTTCCCGGTCAAGCCTCACAAGTTGTAGGGATGGGGCGGGATGTTTATCAGGCCTTTCCCCTGGCGAAAAAAATGTTTGATACAGCCAATGAAATTGTTGGATATGACTTAGCTAACAAATGCTTCAATGGCCCACTTTCTGATTTAACCCAGACACGGATTACCCAGCCGGCGATTTATACGGTTTCGTCCGTCTTGTTTGCACTTCTGAAAAAAATGAATTTTCCCTATTTTGCAGCAGCTGGTCATAGTCTGGGTGAGTATTCCGCCCTTTACGCAGCCGGTGTATTTTCTTTTGAGGATGGACTCCGTTTGGTGAATGTCCGGGGGAATGCCATGCAAATTGCCGGTGAACAAAATCCCGGTGCCATGGCGGCGATCTTAAAATTGGAACGGGAAAAGGTAGAAGAAGCCTGCCAACGGGCAGCAGAATATGGTCAGGTACAGATAGCCAATATCAATTCGCCGGGACAGATCGTTATCTCTGGTGATGTGGAAGCAGTCCAGACAGCTATGAAAATTGCAAAAGAACTGGGAGCTACCCGTGCTATTCAGCTGGATGTCAGCGGTGCCTTCCATTCCCATCTGATGGCTCCAGCGAAAGATGAACTGGAAAAAATGATAGTTGACATTCCATTCCATTCACCGAATATTCCCGTATATTGCAATGTGAATGGACAGATTGCTGACACACCGGACCAAATCAGACAAAATCTTATTGACCAAATAGTAAAACCTGTGCTTTTTGTGGATCAAATTAACCAGATGATTGCAGACGGATTTGTGCGCTTTATTGAAGTCGGACCCGGTAAGGTGCTTCAGGGACTGATTCACCGGATCAATCCGGACGTGGAAGTCAAAGGAGTCTCTGGGTGTCCGGATATTCAGGATTTGTGTGGGGATTTGGCGGTGCTGGAACATGAAGAGTGATTTAAAAGATAAAAAAAATATTCTGATCTCGGGAGGTAGCCGGGGTATTGGTTACGCCATCGCTGAGCATTTCCTCAAATTCCGCTCTCATGTCATCATTGTTGGTCAGAATCCCGAAAGACTGTTAGCAGCAGCGGAAAATTTATCGTCTTATGGATTAGTAACTCCTATAGCGTGTGATATTTCTGAACCCACGGAGGTTGAGAATTTATTTGCTGAAATAAAATCCCGTTTTTCAACTCTGGATTGTCTGGTAAATGCTGCAGGAATTACCCGGGATCAACTGGCCGTCCGCATGAAAGACAGCGACTGGGATGCTGTATTACAGGTTAACCTGAGCGGGACTTTTTATATGTGTCGCAAGGCTATCCGGATGATGATGGCGCAAAATGGCGGGTCTGTGATCAATATCAGTTCGGTTGTTGGACTCCATGGGAATATTGGACAGGCGAACTACAGTGCCTCAAAAGCCGGTGTGATTGCTTTAACCAAAACCCTGGCACGGGAAGTCGCCGTAAAAAATATTCGTGTCAATGCTATTGCCCCAGGTTTCATAGAAACCGATATGACTAAAAATTTGCCCGTTCAGGTAAAAGAAAATTTCTTAAATTCCATTCCCATGAGACGTTTCGGATTACCCCGGGATGTTTCCGGATTGGCAGTTTTTCTTGCCTCGGAAGAGGCCGCTTATATCACCGGCCAGACATTTGTGGTGGATGGTGGTATGTCCATGTAACGGACCAGGAAGTGCAACAAATTATGGATACTCGAAGGAGACAAACATGGCTCATGTGACACTTGAAGAACTGAAAACCAAAATAGCTGAAAAATTGAATATCGACGAAAAGAAAATTACACCTGAAGCCCGCTTCATCGAAGATCTGGAAGCGGATTCTCTGGATACCGTGGAATTGATTATGTATCTGGAAGAAGAATATGGTATTACTATCTCCGATGAAGATGTAGATCAACTTAAATCTGTCGGTGATGTACTTCTTTATCTTCAGACCCATGTGTGATCACTCCTGATACGAATTCTTTGTTTCCTGTGTATGGCCTTCCAGGATTATGTCTATGACATCACGATCCCTGTTTCATAAAATATCTCAAAAAATTTCCCGGTTGTTGTCCCGGGATAAAAAAGCAAGTCTAGGAGATAAAATTTACCGTTTGTTTCCTTATCGTTTTCAGGATCCCGATCTCTTAAATCAAGCCTTTTTACATGCTTCTGGCATTAACCCAGAAACCCAGACCCGCGACGACAGCTATGAACGGCTGGAATTTTTAGGGGATGCGGTGCTCGAACTGGTGGTCAGCCGATTCCTTTTCTATAAATTTCCTGACTATTCTGAAGGAAAACTGACACAAATGCGTTCAAAGCTGGTAAACCGGACTACCCTGTCGAAGGTGTCGACGAAATTGGGGTTTGGGGATCTCATGATTCTGGGACGGGGAGGAGAGAAGGACAACTTACGGTCTCTCCATTCTGTGTTGTCGGATCTGTATGAATCCTTTACCGGTGCTTTGTATTTAGATGGTGGATTTCAGGTGGCCTCTGATTTTATCCATCAAACATTGTTGATTAATCACCATAAGTATATTCCGGCTCAGGATACACAGAATTATAAAGGCCACCTGTATGAATATTGTCAAAAAACCGGTCTTTCCGAACCGATTTTTAAAGTTATCAGCGAAAATGGACCGGAACACGGGAAAGATTTTGAAATCAGTGTTATTATAAATGGTGAAGTGTATGGCACGGGGACGGGTAAAAATAAAAAGTCTGCAGCACAGGAGGCAGCACGCTTTGCCCTGGGACGTATCAAGGATGAAGAAAAAAATCAGCTCTCTTCCTGAAGCCCAGAATTTTCTGCAATAACAGATTCTCCAAAACGCATTTTCCAATCCGGAAAAAATGAAATGAAACGATCTTTTAATGCCTTGTATACGTCCTGACGTTTATCCATTTTCAGTAATTTAAGGACCAAATCCTGTAATTCCTTAAAAGATAATCCCCGGATTATTTCGCGGACAGGTCCCAGAAAAATGGGACTCACACTTAGTATATCAATCTCGAGTCCTACCAGGAGTAAAATGGATAATGGATCCCCGGCCATTTCACCGCATACAGATACTGGGACTTTATGATGGTGCCCGGAACGGATAATCCACTGAATGGTTCGGATCATGGCGGGATCGTAATGACAATATATATGATTGACCTTCTCATTGCCCCGATCTACTGCCATCATGTACTGGGTGAGGTCATTGGTTCCTATGGAGATAAAATCCACTTTTTCGGCGAGTTTATCCGCCATAAGGGCTGCAGAGGGAACCTCGATCAAAATGCCGATTTCACAGTTTTCGTCAAAGGGGATCTTTTCTTCGCGTAAAAGATTTTTTGCTGTTTCAAAATAATGGATCGTCTGTTCCAGTTCTTCCAGACGAGAAATCATGGGAAACATGATTTGTACTTTTCCGTAATATGAAGCTCTGAGCATAGCTTTTAGCTGAGTGATAAAAATATCCGGTCGGTCCAGGCAAATCCGAATAGCCCGGTATCCCATGTTCGGATTGTCCTCGTGCAGCAATTCCTGCTCAAGAATGGAAGCGATTTTGTCTCCACCCAAATCAATAGTCCGTAATACAACCGGTTTGTTTTTAAGGAAACGCACCATAGTTACATATTCCTGAAACAGCTCTTCTTCCGTCGGTAAGGTGTGTTTCATCAGATATAAATATTCACTTCTGTACAATCCGATTCCCTGTCCGCCGAATTCTTCCAATCCCTTTAATTCTACAGGAAGACTGATGTTAGCCATCAGGTCTACTGTTTTTCCGTCTTTCGTAACGGTTCTGTCGTTTTTATGCTCTGTATAATATGTTGTGATTTTTTGCAGACGCTGAATTTGATGTTTATAAAGATACTCTGTTTCATGATCGGGATGAATAATCAGTTCTCCCTTGTACCCATCTACTATCAGAGTCTCACCAGACAGAGTTTCGTTGGCAATATTGGGGATCCCTACGATCATGGGCATTTTCAGAGACCGTGCCAGTATGGATGTGTGTGATGTAGTCCCTCCCAGCTCAGAGACAAATCCCCGGATATTATCATTGGATAAGATGATGATATCACCGGGTGTTAGGTATTTGGCGATTAAAATAACCGGTTCATCACTTTGGGTGGACAAGGGCTCAATGGCTTCAGATAAGAGGACCTGCAGGACGCGCTGCCTAACATCTCTGATGTCCAGAATCCTTTCCTGAAAGAAACTTGATTCGCCATCATCCAGCATCTGTATGTAAACATTCATGACCACCCGGTAGGCGATAGGCACATGTACCAGATTCTCTATCATGTAATTCCGAACCTCGTCATCAATGTGATGGTCCATTAGAATGGATATCTGAGCATTGATCAATTCAGCATAATTGGGCCCCAGACGTTTTTCAATTCGTTCCCGGATTTGTTCAAGCTCTTTCAGTACACTTTTCCGCGCCTCATTCAGGCGTTCCATTTCCGAATCAATATCTTGCAGTGAAATTTTTGTCTTGGGTATAAAATCAATTTCATGGGGTCGATAAATCAGGGCTTTGCCAATAGCAATCCCCGGTGCCGCTACGATTCCTTTGATTTTTTCGTTGGTAACTGTCATTACTCTTCCGTCATTCCAAATTTGTTTTTGGCCAGTTCGACGATTGCTTTCACGGCTTCTTTTTCATCTTCCCCATCTGCCTGAACTTTCAGGGTTGCTCCTTTTTCGGCTGCAAGAACCAGGATTCCGAGGATGGATTTGGCATTGATCCGTTTTTCTCCTCGGCTTAAGAATATATTTGAATTGAATTTCGATGCCAAAGTCACCAGTGCCGTTGCCGGTCTGGCGTGAAGTCCATGTTTATTGATGATTTGAAATTCTGCTTCTGTCATTACTTGGTCCTACTCATAATGAATGATGTGAATGAACGAATAAGTTTTTCCTGCGGGTCTGCTAATTTACCGGCCAAATGGTAAGCCTTGTCTAGTTCCTGTCTAATATGTTCTTCGGTTTTTTTCACTGCTCCCAGTGATTCGAAGAAATCCCTGATTCTGCTTATACCATGTTTAGAAATATAGTCAGGTGTCAGCATAGAATCAAGAAGGCTTCTCTCTTTTTTTTTGCATAACGAGTAGGCAGTCAGTAAAAGAAATGTTTTTTTCTTTTCTAGCAGATCGCTCCCAAGGCTTTTTCCCATATTTTCCGGATTGCTGGTAAGTTCCAGTAAGTCATCCTGAATTTGAAAGGCTCTTCCTGTTGTAAGTATCACTGCCTTAATGATCCGAATTTCCTCCTCCCCGGCATTTCCCAGTAACGCTCCGATTTGAGCTGCTCCACTGAGTAAACATCCGGTTTTTAATTCGATCATCTGCAGATAATCTTCAATCTGGACGGTATCCGATCTTTCAAAGGATAGATCATAGCTTTGACCCTCACATACGTGCAGGACGGATTGGGTAAATACCGGCAGGATAGTATTTCGGAGAGATAAATCGCTCTTTTGGATGGTTTGAAATGCCAGGGTGAACAAAGCATCCCCGGATAAAATACCGGTATTGATATCCCACTTTACATGGATGGCTGGTTTACCATGCCGCAGGTTGTCACTATCCATAATATCATCATGGATCAATGAAAAAAGATGAATCATTTCAATGGCCATGGCTGGAAAACGAGAACTTTCCCGGCTGATTCCGTAGCTGTCCGCTATGGCTGCCAATAAAGCCGGTCGGATCCGTTTCCCGCCAGCATGAAATGCATAACGAATAGGATCATATAAATCTGCCGGATTTTCCGGGAATGGATAGGCATTTAACTGATTATTAAACCAGGAAACATATTGCCCGTAGTATGTTTTAAAATCAGTCACGACTTTGTCTCAATATGGTTGGGTTGTTGTGAAATGTGGTATATGTGGAACATCCGGTTAAGAACATAATTTGTTTTAAGACGATTCTCATGTCCCGAAGGGTGTTCAGGATGCCTTCCCTGCCATTTTTCAGGTAAGCCTGATAGATGGAGTTTGCTGTTGAGCAGAGACGGGCTCCAAGGGCAATTCCTTTTGCCACATCATGACCCGTATGGATTCCTCCACCGGCAATGCATAGCATTCCTGGACACTGTTCCAGAGCGGTTTTCAGGCAATAAGCCGTGGTAGGTCCCCATGCATCAAAGGGATCTTTTTCTGTGAGGTCTCCTTTTCGAAATCGCTCCGCCCGTGCCCATGAAGTGCCTCCGCGTCCGCCAAGATCCACATAACGAATACCTACTTGCCATAATTTCCGGATATCATTCCCGGAAAATCCATGTCCCACTTGTTTGGCAATGATGGGAATGTCCGATTCTTCAACCAGCATGCTGAGTGCATCCATCATTCCTGTAAAATCTGTATCACCTTCAGGTTGTATCAACTCCTGAATTTTATTGAAATGGATCGCGATGGCATCAAACTGTCCATCATGGGTGAGGGTTACTATTTTTTTCCGGATGTGGGGATCTTTGAGCTGGGCAATGCCGATGTTGGTGATTAACGGAATATTCGGGGCGATTTTTCGAAGACTTTGTAAAACGGAAAGGCCGGTATGGTTTTCCAGAAAACTTCGTACGGATCCGATGCCCAGTGGGATTCTTTCCATCTCTGCGCACTCCGCCAAAGCTTTGTTCAGGGTATTTCCTTCATCTGACCCACCGGATAAGGCCGCAATCATCAGGGGAAATGAGATGGAATAACCCAGGAATGAAAGTGATGGATTTATGGCGTCAAAATGAAGCTCAGCCGTTTCTGCCGGGATCCACTCCCACTTTTCAAACCCGTTTGTTGATTCCGGAACGGATAAATCAAACTGTTTGAATAATGCCAGATGTTCGTCTTTTCGTTCCTGTGTTCCCATGGTATTATCGTAAATTTTTCCCAGAAGACACAACAGGGATTCCTGAACCCCGCTGTGATGATTATTCTTCCTTTAATGATCCGAATTCCGCCAGTTTATTCATGATGAGATCCCGAATCTCTTTCAGCCTTTTTTCAGTCCGGGCTTCAAACCGGACGACTATGATGGGTTGGGTATTGGAGGCACGAACGAGTCCCCATCCATCCTCAAATTTAACCCGAACCCCGTCTACAGTGATGCAATCGTAGCGTTTGCTGAAATATTCCACGGCCTTTTCTGCAATTTCAAACTTGGCCGTATCTGATTCAGCTGCCAGGCGGATTTCCGGCGTAGAAACAAATTTTGGAAGCTCGTCATAATAAACATGCAGGGGTTTTTCTGAGCGGGAAAGAAGTTGTGCAAAGCGTGCAGCCACATAAATTGCATCGTCATAACCGTAATATCCGTCTTTGATAAAAATATGACCGCTCATTTCACCACCAAAGGGGGCACCGGAATCCAGCATCTTTTGTTTTAGCAAACTATGACCTGTTTTCCACATAATCGGTTTACCTCCCAGACGACGGATTTCATCTTCCAGGACCTGTGAACATTTGACATCAAAAACAATAGGTGTCCCCGGTTCTTTAATCATTTCACGAAGGAAGATACTCATTACCTGATCTGCCCAAATAAGACGACCCTTATCATCAACCACTCCAATCCGATCTGCATCGCCGTCGAAGGCAATTCCCAGGTCATATTTCCCCGTTGTCATCATATCCATTAAATCTTTCACGTTTTTTTCAACGGTGGGATCTGGATGATGGTTGGGAAAAGAAGGATCCACATCGCAATAGAGTTCTGTTACTTCAGCTCCCAGGCGACGAAAGAGTTCAGGAGCTACCAGCCCGCCGGCGGCATTTCCTGAGTCAAGGACAATTTTTAATGGTTTTTCCAGAGTTATGCTCTGAGTCACTTCCTCAATATATTCCTCGCGGATTTTTTTATCTTCCCGCATCTCTCCTTTGCCGGTTTCAAAATCCTTCTGCTCAATCAGTTTCCGGATTTCCTGGATTCGTTCACCGAAGAATGCTTTTTTCTGATAAGATAATTTAAAACCATTGAATTCAGGGGGATTGTGACTTCCCGTAATCTGTACACCGGCATCTACATTTCGTTTGAACAGACTGTAATAATTGAGGGGTGTCGGGAGGATTCCGATATCAATCACATCAATACCGGTGGATATAACACCTTCTGCAAAAAGTTCTTTCAGTCTGGGGGTTGTATTGCGAATATCTCCGCTCAGGTTCATGGATGTTGCACCATGACGTACCAGCCAGGTTCCAAAACCTTTTCCCAGATGGATAACGACCTCATCCGTGAAGTCCTCTTCTACGATTCCCCGGATGTCATATTCCCGAAAGATAAAAGGATTCATGATTCTCTCCGTTTTTTTACGTTTCATATTAAGCTAATTTAAGAATTCCTGATTGCTTGAACAGTAATTTTATGGGAGAGGGGGGGTAGGCAATTCGCGCCTTTTGGAAAGTTGTCACCTCGATACTACCCCCTGTGAGTGGTTCGTTGAGTGAAAGAGATTGGTTGATTATTTGGGTATTTCTATCATTAAATGATTCGGCAAATAATATATACGAATAACAATATTAACTTGCCTCATGTCTTATTTCGCTGTATTTTACCCCCGGGGTGGGGGGCGCTACCTAAACGAAATCATATATTCCATCTCTCTTATAATCCTTGTGCTAAATCAAATGAATCGCCAATTCTATTAAAGAAGTTAGAAGGTGGAATTTGGAAGTTAGCGTCGCTTCGCTCCTGATGTGTGTCGAGGTGTAGGGACAGGTCGTGGCCTGTCTGAAGTTGGCGTCGCTGCGCTCCTGATAGTTGGTTCATGGGCTCATGGGTTCAGGGGTTCATGGGTTCAATAGCCGCTACGCGGCTTTCAAACGCTGCTGCGCAGCGTTCAAGGTCTCACTTTGTTCGATCTTCAATCCCAGCTATGCGGATTTCAAAGGATGACCTCTTTTTTGAATACTGCGTAGCAGTGCTGGAATGCTGAACACAGCGAAACAATTGAACGGCACGAAGTGCCGCTTGAATTCTTGATCGCCGAAGGCGTTTGAACACTGAGTTCAGCGAAGTGCCAATCTCAATCAAACCAATCTAATCAATCCCCTGTGAAATATCCCGGTAAACCGGGTCCCATTTTACAGGGTAATCAATCCAATCAATCCCCTGTGAAATACGCTGCGCTCATTTCACGGGGCAGGCAATCATATCCTGGAAGTTGGAAGTTGGAAGCTGGAAGTTGGCGTCGCTCCGCTCCTTGTGTGTCAATCAAATCAATCAATTCAATCTAGTCAATCGACTTTTCGACTTTCGACTAACGACTTTCGACTGTCGACTGCCGACTGCCGACTAACGACTAACGACTTCCCCACCCCCCATTTCATAGGGCAGGCAATATCCAGTGCCAACACACGGGTTCTCTCACTCGTCCCTTCTTCCTTTCTTTTTCCTACATTTCGTCTTGTTGCCAACAACGAGAGGTTCATGGTCCATCTTTCCCAAATCAGGTTGCAATTCGGACACCAAA
>JASGMP010000069.1 GCA_030156395.1 Fidelibacterota bacterium | reverse complement strand
AATCATTCAGGCGGACACATTTAAATTAATTATTCAGGCGGACACACAGGTCCGCCCCTACTCTCAACGCTAAACTCCTCAAGCATAATTTCCAATCGTTCCACCCGCCGGTCGGGCCTGCCGCCACGACTCAGCCCATGGGATTCTTCAGGAAAAAGGACAAGTCTGACCGGTTTTTTATCGTATTTCAGCCGGACAAAAAGCTGTTCTGCCTGTTCTACCGGGCAGCGAAGATCATTCTCCGAATGAATAATACAAAGGGGAGTTTCAATCTGATCTGCATAGGTTATGGGAGACCATTTTTTATAGAGTTCCGGATTTTTCCAGGGGACATCATGAAAATCGGCTTCCAGATCCCATCCTGTATCGGATGTACCAAAAAAGGATGACAGATCACAAATAGATCTTTGGGTAACTGCCCCTTTGAACCGGTTTGTATGCGATATGACCCAGTTTGTCATGTATCCGCCATAACTCCCGCCGGTTACAAAACACTGTTCCGGATTGACAAAACCCAGTTCAAGAATATAATCCACGGCTGCCATCAAATCATTCATGGCCGGTTCAGCCCATCTGCCTGTTATGGTATCGGCAAAAGCGTGACCATATCCCTGGCTTCCCTGGGGATTGGTATACAGCACGACAAACCCGGCGGCTGCAAAAACATGCATTTCATGAAACCAGGTATAACCGTACTGTGCCCGCGGACCGCCATGTATCTGCAGCAACAGCGGATATTTTTTCTTAGAATTGAATCCCGGTGGTTTTAAAAGCCAGCTTTGAATCACGGCATTGTCCGAAGGAATATGATATTCTTCCGGAACGTTACAGGAAATCGAATTCATATATGGGTCATTCAAAAAAGTAATTCGCCGAAAATGTTTTTCACTGTTCAGTTCCAAAAGCCAGATTTCGTCGGGTCTTTCCATTTGAGCGAGATGTACGGCGATATTTTTTCCATCACGGGACATACTGAAAGACACGATACATTCAGGTCCGTCTAAAAGGGGTGTGATTTCTCTGGATGAAATATTTAATTTCAACAAGGGATTGGCACCTTCGGAAGAAACAGTGAATAAAAGGTCCTCCGGGGTTTGAAACAGGGCTTTTTGTTTCACAAAGGATGGCGTGATATCCCCCAGAGTTACCATATCTGTTGTCCTGTCCAAAGAAGCTGTCAGTGAATGGATTTCTCCCGTTTCCAGATGAAGCTGCTGAATTTCCGAATTGACAGCTCCCCAACTGTGGCCGGGTTTAAAATGACCTGCAAAATAGAGGTATTTACCTTCAGGATCAGCCTGAACCCATCCTATGGGACCTGCCGGTTTTTCGATTCTGACATGGCGTTTTTCCTTCAGTGAATAAAAGAAAATGGATTCTTCATCCATGTGCCTGTCCGGATCTTCATGATCATTCGTCACATAATAGATGCCTGTCCCATCATGATTCCAGGCAAAATCCGTCACATCCCGGGGGACATCCGTGATAGGGATAAGTCTGCCTCCCCTGCTTTTTACGATAAATAACTGAACGGCTCTTTTTTGGCGGAAACCTTCTCCGTCAAGACGATAAAAAAGTCTGTCAATATCTCTTTTCAGAGGTTCTTTTTTACGCTCTTCACCGGATACATCATATTTTTGAATGAGAACCGCAACCCATTTATCATCCGGAGAGAAAGCGAGATCCTGGATATCGCCATCCTCCAGGCTGATCAATGGCATGGGTTCTCCCAATCCACCATAAAAGGACAACAATTCAGATTTATTTTCGGTGGAACGGATAAAAAGCAGTTGTTTTCCGTTTCGGTTCCAGCGGGGCTTGATATCCTTTTGTTCACCCCGGGTAAATTGTACCACCGTACCTCTTAAGGTATCTACAGAATACAGGTTGGAATAATATTTCTGTTCTTTCTTGTGGATCCACTTTTTCACAAAAATGACTTTCTTACCATCCGGAGAAATTTGCGGATCCGATGGAAACTGAAGATCATAGATATCCTCAGGGCTAACAAACTTTTCTTGTTTACTCATCGTATGATTTCCTCTTTAAAGTTCCTTATAATAAATTTTTACTGGTTTTCCACTAAAAAAATCAACACCATCTTCCATGCGTGTCCATCCGTATTTCTCGTAATATCCGTCCAGGTTCGTGGTAAAATATTCCTTGTAAAAAACCGGTATTGTTTCCTGCACGTTGTACCGCATGATCAAACAATTGATGTTCGCATTGATTCCCTGGTGACGATTTATCTACATAAAGGCAGGCAACCCAGGGATATAGATTGTGTCGGCTGATAAAATCATGGGTCATCAATACGGCACATCCAACGATTTCATTTCTTTTAACATTGATAATGTGAACCATCGATTTTTTTACCTGTTTTACTTTAAAAGAATCATTTTTTTGGATGAAACATGTACGGGGGTACGTATCTGATAGATATAGACACCTGAACCTACCGGAGAACCATCCTGCTTACAGCCGTCCCAATTCAGGGCATGGACACCCTGACTAAGTTTGGAAAACCGCCAGGAACGGACCTCACGTCCCCTCAGATCAAAGATCGCAAGAGAGGCAGGGGTTGCCATGGAAAGGACAAATTCAATTGTTGTAGAGGCGTTAAAGGGATTGGGATAGTTTTTCAGCCCAATGTCATCCGGGAGAATTATATGTTGATCCGTCAGGTTTGTGGTACCGGCCAGGTTTTCATAATAACTAAATGTTCCTTCATAACATCCCAGCACCAGATCCTGATCTCCGTCACAATCCATATCAATCAAAGCCGGCGACATATTTTGTCCACCAACAATTCCGGCAAAAAAGGTTGTATCTTCTTTCCACATACTATCCTGAAAGGTAAAGAAATGCAATTCCTGCCACATATTTCCCGTAAGGACGTCCAACCTGCCATTACCGGTAAAATCTGAAACAGACGGCACACAGTTGGATCCTACATCAATACCCTTGAAATAGTCCACAATTTCCACCCAGTCGGGATTATCAGGTGTCCCCTGATTCTCAAAATAAAACAGATTTCCATCTTCATTTCCGGCAACCAGATCCAGATCTACGTCATCATCCATATCCACCAGTCGCGGTACAGACCAGCCACCAAGGGAGATATGTGAAAGGACATCACTTTGGAAGATAAAACCACTTCCGGTATTTTTATGGAAATAAAGATGACCGCTTAAATCACCTACGATGGCATCAGGCAGACTATCCTGATTAACATCTCCGATTGCCACAGAAGCATAGATAGAATGCTTTAACCCCGAAAAAGAACTGCTTTTTTCTTTCCATGCGGGAGAATGAGCGGTCCCGGTATTTTCATAATATTTGATATCGCCCAGATTGCTTCCACTGAACAAATCCTGGTCCCCGTCAAAATCATAGTCGTAAAAAACAGGGTTAGAGGCTCCACCTACATCCAAAGTACCGCCAAAAAGTGTGGTATTTCGTGTCCAGACAGGTGTTTGTGCCGTACCTGTATTCTGAAAGTAATTTAGAGGCCCTGATCCTGAACCGTAAACAAGATCCAATTTTCCATCTCCGTTTAAATCTGCAACCCCTGGCGAATTAAAATACGTATCACTTCCGATTCCGTTAAAAGGGATAGCATCGGGATACCAGGTACCATTTGCAGCATTTCCGTTATTTCTATAAAAGGCAAACCCGTGTCCATCGCGGCCTATCAGGAGATCCAAGTCACCATCGGTATCTATATCGCAAAATACCGGATATGCATATAGCCCCACATCCCCTATAAAAAGGGTATTATTGTCTGAAAATTGGGCTACGGAACCTGTCCCCGTGTTAAAATATATTTTTACCGAACCATCTTCACTGAATCCTAATACCAAATCCAAATCACCATCATCATCTACGTCTCCCAAATCAGGTACAGGATAAGATCCGGCATGAATTCCGGAGAAATATCCTTCTTCTTTCACAAAAATGGGGAATTCAGGAATACCTGCATTCTTATAAAGATGAAGTCCGGTATATCCACCTGTAATAAAATCAGTTTTTCCATCTCCGTTTATATCGGCCATTACACCAGCTTCTGCGTCTAATGAAGATACCAGGGAAAAAATATCGCCCGAACCCACTTGAAATTTCGGAGTCGATTCTGTTCCGATATTCTCAAGATAAAGAGGTTTATCACTCATATTTCCCAATATCATATCAAAATCCCCATCCTCATCCAAATCGGTAAAGCGGGGATGAGAGAACATCAGACTGGGTACCCCACTGGGATTGAAAATAGCATCATTTTGTTGCCAGGGTTGAGCAAAAAGCAACATGTGCAAAAGAAGAATAAACGATAATATTTCGAAAAGATATTTCATCGTTGCCCTTTTTATATTATTGAAAGCCGAACTGAATATTTTTGATAATTAATGTATTTATTTTAATTTTCAATAGTTTCATTCAATTTCCAATTTGTATAAAATTTAATGAACTGTGCTTATGATTAATATTGTTTTTACTGCCTTGACCGATTTATCTTAATGAATCTTACACTTTGTATATTCGGATCAAAGAGAGAGTTAATGTGATGAACATATACGATGGTATTACAAAATTGACTGGAAACACACCCCTTGTCCGGATTAACCGTCTGAAAGGGGGGAACCATGTGACCATACTGGCAAAGCTGGAATATTTTAATCCCTTATCCAGTGTAAAAGACCATATAGCCAAAGTCATGATAGAAGATGCAGAAAAAAGAGGATTGATTGGACCGGGTAGTGTGATCATCTGGATATTTTTGTGGCCGGCGTGGGAACCGGCGGGGCCATCACAGGGATTGGGGACTTTTTAAAAGCAAGAAACAGTAATATTCAGATAATTGCTGTTGAACCGGTGGGTTCTCCTGTTTTATCAGGAGGGGAACCGGGTCTGCATAAACTTCAGGGAATCGGTGCCGGATTCATCCCTCCCATTTTAAATACATCCATTATCGATGAAGTTGTCCAGGTTAAAGAAGAAGATGCGGGATACACCGCCCGGGAGGCTGCCCGGAAAGAGGGCTTATTGGTAAGGATATCCTCCGGAGCCGCCTTGTGGGCATCCTTGATGGTATCTAAACGGCCGGAAAACAAAGATAAAGTAATCGTAACGATCATCCCCAGTTGTGGAGAACGGTATTTAAGCACGTGGCTATATGATGAATGATGAATGATGAATGATGAATGATAAATGATGAATGCTTACGAATAATTGACCAGTATTTCGGAAAATGGCTTTTCACTGGAATCTATCACGCTTTAATCCTTATTTTTCTCTCTAAAATATCCCCGATTTATGAGTCCGGCGAGTTCGAAGAAACCACCTTCCAGGGGTTTGTCATCCAATACAATGCCCGGTGTACCCCAGTACCCGGTTTTTTCATACAAGAATTCCTTATAGTTATCTTTTTTTGTGACGTCTATTTCAGTGTAGGGTATCTTTTCATGCTCCAGCATCTTTTTTAAAGCCAGGCATACGGCACACCATTCAGCGGTGTAAATTTCAAGATGTTTCATAACAACTGATCCATTTCATCTTCTGAGTAAATGTCTACCCCTTCTTTATGAAGCATTTCAGCTGTAATGCCTCTGCCTGTGATGGATTTTCCACTAAAACTGCCGTCATAAACACGGTTTTTACCACATGATGGGGATCCATCTTTTAAAAGCGCTATTTTTATCTCCAGAAGACGGACAATATATACTGTTTCGGTTGCACCCCGAATAAATTGTTGGGTACAATCTTCACCGGCCTGATTTTTAACCTTTCCCCGCCCGGAAAGGATCTCAGTCGCAGAAGCCTGCAATTCATTTGGAATTCTTGGGGTAGATAATCCGCCGGCTTGTTCAGGACACACCGGAATCAGATCATACTGCATTTTTAAATCATCAAGGCTCGGATGTGGTAAAGAACCACCGTCGTAACGGCAAGAAAGTCCGGCCAGACACCCTGATATGAGAAGTTTCTCTTTCATTAATCCTTCATTTGTTCCAGTAAAACAGCTCCCCGGGGATCAAGGACAATTTGACCGACAATCCCTTTGTGTACCGGATCATCCAATCCCACTTTTTTCTCATTCGCCCGAACATCCCAGGTGCCCTCAGGAAGTTTATACATGGCATGTTTTGCCGGATCCCCATTCAGCAGGACCAGATACCGCTTTTCCGAAGCAGGATCATGAATATCATAACCAATTCCTAACTGAACATTCTCTGAATATTTTCGTTTCAGATGCTTCCGGTCCGTCCGCCTGAGTTCAGGTATCCGGGTACGGAGTTTCATCAGGTCGCTATAATAAGAGACAAGCTCTTTGTTCCTGGCTGCGATATGATAGTTGATATAATTGGTTTCATTATCTTTTTCATAGGAGTTATGGTCGATATGGCCTACATGGGGATCTTCTACTCCCGAGGGTGCAATCACCTTGGAGCGGGCATACTCCTGTCCCGAATGGATCATCATAATGCCTTGTGATGTGGCCAGTGTAAAAGCTGCCAGGCGATTCAATGCCAGCATATCCCCCTGGACAAGATGATATTCATCAACGCTCTTGTTCTGGGGTGTCCAGTTTAGAAAAAGTCGGATAAAATCACCCAGCGTGTAATCATCATGGGATGCCAGATAATTCACCGAATGGGCGGATGTCTGAAAAAGTCCCCCATCATTAACCAGAGTCCCGGTTAACAATCGAAAGGCATTATCCCGCGTTACCCCATCATCCCAACGTCCGAAAATAAAGCCTGGGCGGTTATCGGGATTCTGTCCCTTGATACCATTTCGGAACTGGTCATTCCAGGAGGCCCATCCCAGTTCACTGAAACGATCCGGCTTATATCCTCCTCCCCAGGGTTCAGCGATAATCACCACATGGGGATTCACTTTCCGGGCTTCCTCTAGGATCATGGAACAGGTTTCTTCATCAATCATAGCTGCCAAATCGAACCGGAAGCCGTCAATATGGTATTTTTTCATCCAGAATATCACACTGTCGATAATCAGCCTGCGGGCCATGGGACGTTCTGTGGCGAAATCGTTACCGCATCCGCTGACAGAAATAAAGTCTCCCTTTTCATCCAGTCGGAAATAATATTTCTTGTCGATATACTTAAGGGGATTATAATCGTATTCACTGACATGGTTATAAACAACATCCATCAGGACGGCGATTCCTTCCTGATGAAATGCTTTGACCATTTCTTTCATTTCTTTCACCTGTCGGCCGTCATGACCGCTGTATCCTCCCTCTTTCAGGGATGGATTGGTAGCATAATAGGATTCAGGCGCAAAGAAATAGCTGGTCATGTATCCCCAATGATTCCGTTCATAGGGATTCCAGGTGTTGTATTTCCGTTCCACACTATCTTTATAGGGAATTTCAATGTTACCAAAATCCATCAGGGGAAGAAATTCCACGGTATTGACACCCAGGGACTTTATGTGTTCAAGTCCGCCAGGGATCCCTTTTTCAACGGCACCCAGGTATGTCCCGGGTTTTGAAGCACCTGAAGAGGGATGAGCCGTCAAATCCCGGAGATGGGCTTCATAGATGATCAGATCCCGGGGATCTTCCGGAGCGATCCAGGTATCATTACCCCAATTGTAATCATCTTTCAGGATGATGGATTTTCCTTCATGCGTAAAATGATTTTTTGTGGAAACAGCGATGGAATAGGGATCTGCAATCACGATATTTTCATCAAACATCTCTCCGGGACCCTTAGGCCCGGAAACCTGGTATCCATAATAATCTCCCCAGCGTTTGGAAGGACTGATATACTCCCACACGCCCTGATCATCACGAACCATATAGAGGGTCTCATAGGGTTTTTCATCATTGTATTTTTTAAAAAAAAGAATTTTCACCTGGGTTGCCCGTGGAGCAAAGAGTCTGAAAGTCATCTTTCCATCCTCAATATTCATTCCCAGGGCTTTATCTGAGTAAAGTCTGTCAAAATCCTTTTCCGTAAAGGGTTTAACCTTTTGCGGAGACTGATAAACGGCATTTTCCGTCATGCATCCTCCCAATAACATCACCATGCACGCAGTAATGAGTGTTGTTTTCATAACTGCCTCAATTTATGATTTGTCCAAAACATTTAAGAGGGATGAAATCAGGGATTTCATATTTCCACTGACTTTCAGAGCCGTCTCTGTGACTTCTTCATGATACAGCGCTTCTTTTTTAATTCCGGCGGCATAATTGGTGGCACAACTAAAGGGGTAGACCTTCATGCCAAAAGAGCGGGCCCGGATCACTTCCGGCATTGTGGACATTCCCACCACATCGGCACCCAGTTCTTTAAAGTATTGGATTTCCGCAGGCGATTCATACGAAGGCCCGGTGGTCCAAACATATATTCCCTGCCCAATGAACACACCGGATTGTGAAACAGCACGGTCAATCGCCTCTTTTTCATCCTCCCGGATTTTAGCCAGGACAAGATCACCCGCTTCCGGAGCTTTATGGGTAAAATCTATAAAATCATCAATTCTAAGAATGACTCCCTTTTCATACTTTTCATTAATGAGTCCTGCGGCATTGGTTACAATAACATGAGAAATCCCGACAGCATGAAAATAATCCACAATTGCCAGGATTTTATCCATGCTGTAGCCTTCATAATAGTGAAAACGGCCTTTGGCAGCCAATATCCGGTGTCCGTGCCAATTTCCCAGAATAAACTGACCGGCATGGCCTTCCACCGTGGGTTTTGGAAAACCGGGAATTTTACTGTAGGATAAAACCTGCTCTGGCTGGATTTCAGATGCCACATCTCCCAGTCCGCTTCCCAGAATCATTCCAAAATCTACGGGGTTTGTCTCAAGATATTTTTTCAGGAGATCCGTCATGATTTTCCTTTTGTTTTATCTGTGTGTATAATTGTCCACACGCTGCCTGTTTGTCGGCTCCACCACTCCACCGTATCATCACCGGAAAGGGCGCTCGTTGCTGTAAATAGTTCGTAAAAAACTGTATTTCTTTTTCAGTGGGCCTTTCATAGGGAGTCTCCGTCATATTGAAGGGAATCAGATTCAGTTTGCAATCCAATTCACTTAGACGGGCTACCAGTTCATTGGCATCCCTTTGGGATATATTGACATTCCTCATCATCACATATTCAAAAGTGACTCTGCGATGGGTTTTCCGGGTGTAAAATTTAACAGCTTCCAAAAGAGCAGACAAAGGATATTGTCTGTTTACCGGCATTAGTGTTTGCCTTAAGTCGTCACGGATGGCATTGAGGGATACCGCCAGTTTAAACTGATAAGGCAACTCGGCAAAGGCAAGGATTTGGGGGACAATGCCTGCAGTGGACACCGTGATATGCCGGGCTCCAATATTGAGACCCGATTCATGATTCAGGATCCGTGCTGCCTGTATCACCGCCTCAAAATTGAGAAAAGGTTCTCCCATACCCATAAATACCACGTTTGTCATGGTTTCCGGAATCAGACGGCGAATGTGTAATACCTGATCCACAATTTCTCCGGGAGTCAGATTCCGTTGAAATCCCATCCGGGCCGTCTGGCAAAAAGTACAGTTCAGGGGACAGCCCACCTGACTGCTTACACACACTGTCCTGCGTTTTTCCGATGGGATGTAAACACTCTCTACCGCTTTTCCATCAGACAATTCAAAAAGAAATTTGTTGGATTGTGAAACATCAATTGGGTTATCACTCATAAGACGGGTCAGGTGCAGATTCCCTTCAGCATGAATCAATTTCCGAAGTGCTTTGGGCAAAGTGTGCATGGAATCCGGATCGTCCTCCCCTTTCTGAAAAATCCATTGAGCCATCTGTCGCCCTTTGTAGGTCGGATAACCTTTGGACTGAGCCCATGTTTCCATCTCTTCAGGTAGCAAATCTTTCAGGGAGTGTTTGATTGTCATAACGTTAAAAATAGTGAGTTCATAGCTCAGGGTCTATTCTTTTCCACTTTTTTCACTAAAATAGTTTTTCCTCCCTTGCAGATTCATTAAATTGCACAGATTTTTGAGAATCCATCGGGGTGTAGCGCAGTCCGGTTAGCGCGTCCCGATCGCTTCGCGGATCGGGAAGGTCGGAAGTTCAACTTCTCGCTTCCCTTTATTAATTCTTTGACA
>JASGMP010000006.1 GCA_030156395.1 Fidelibacterota bacterium | reverse complement strand
AGTTTTGCATGAACAAGGCTCATGGAAAAAATCCGGTTCCGGATTTCATCGAATGCTTTCAATGCATCTTCTTTTGTCCGGATAGTCCGTTGTTGCATATTCAACAGGCTGATAATAACATTCAAGTTATTCTTGACCCGGTGGTGAATTTCTTTCAGAAGGATCTCTTTTTCCCTCAGGTTGTTTTTAAGACGAATATCTGCTGTTTTGCGATCGGTCACATCTACGCTGACACCCTTGATGGTAACCACTTCACCATTTTCCAGAACCGGGATCAATTTATTTTGGATATAGTGAAGCTTTCCCATATAATCAACGACCTTCAGTTCCACTTCCACAGGGGATTTCTTCTTTTTAATGTTTTCAAACGCCGACAGAACCAGATGTTTGTCCTCAGGATTAATAGCATGCATAAAATCCTTATATTTTACCGGTTTAGAATGCGGGGAAAGGCCAAAAACTGTGGGAGTATTATCCGACCAAGTGGCTTCATCCCTTTTTAAATCATATTCCCAGCTTCCCATGTGGGCAATTTCCTGGGCAATATGAAGTGAGGCTTTGCTCTCCCGTAGACGATTCTCCATCACGACACGCCGTTCTTCATTCCCCAATAACAGTCCCATCATCAGAGTTGCCATGGGAAAAACCGCCATTACCGGTTTCCAGATGTGGGCGATGGTATCCAATGCCATTTCCCAAGGTAAAAGAAGCTGACAGGCCAGCATCAGGATATGAGCCACAACTCCCACTCCCAGTAAGGCCCATGGACCCATTTTATAAGGCTCATTATGCCATAATCTGCGAAATATCAGTCCCGTAGCGGCACTGCTGATGATTGTGGCAATTCCTGCTACAGTTCCTACACCACCCACCAGAGCCCGGTATGACGCAGCGATGAACACAGACACCAGAGAAGCATATCCTCCACCAAACAATCCGGCCAGGACGAGCACAATGGACCGACCGTCATAGAATATGCCCGGGTGAAAATGAACCGTCAGATTCATCCCGGCTACGGATATGACACCAAATAACAATCCCGTTAACAGTTTATTTCCAATGGATCCATCCCGACGATAATGAACAACCACACCGTAAAGTGAAGATAACGCAATCAATAAAGCGGCATTGTAGATCAGCTGTACAATCATAGGGGAGTGTTTTCCTGTTAAACAATTCGGGGAAATTTACACAGAAGGAACTGATAATTCCCAATAATTTATATAATCATATTAAATTTAAAAATTTATATCTTATTTTTGATCCCGGTTCAAAAGCAAATCACGCTCAGGAAGGGCAACCGTTTCCAGGTGCCAGGAGCTAAACCCCTCTGCATCATGGGCATCTTGAATAAAATTGAAGGTTTTCAACAGGCAAATTTTTTGCTGTTCAGCTTTATGGACATGCCCGGAGCGGATAGTAGGGTTATCTCTCAGGAGATCAAGAACACAGGCAAAAAGATCCTCCTCAAGATCCTGTGTCTGATACAGGGGATGCCAGATCATGCTGTCCGGAAATTCTTCATTGAGGATGGCTGTTCCAATCTTTCTGGCCTCTCCACCCCCGGTAAATAAAACCGTTTTTACATCCAATGTGATGGGTAACGAGCTATAATAATCCACCAGATCTTTTCTGCTTTTCAATGAGATGAGTTTTTTTACATGGGGAAAGGTTTTAAGGGATTCTGAAAAATCCAGAGGCGCTGAGTCAGTATCCAGCAGTTTAAAGGGAATTAATTGCAGAGATTTCCATCGGATGTTTGGCACTTTGGTAAATTTGTGAATCAGGTGATCACATTCCACCTCGTAAGAGGCCATCACACCTCCGGGAAAAATATCCCGTTCCGGCACATGACGGACTGAGATTTGCCTGAAATTCATGGATCCCAGGAATTTTTCCAGCATCGGATCCGGTCGTAAAATGGAACAGCGGATCGTATGGATTCGAAAATTCCGGGATAACATACGGACAAAAGGAACAATACAATGCCTGGCCAGGTCCAGACGATACAATTCTTTCCGGTACACGATCACATCCAGATACAGGTATTCTCCCGGTGTATAGGATTTCCACCCTATTTCACCATAGATCCTGTCCTGAATAGTTATCAACCACCGGGAAACAGGAGTTCCTGACCATTTTTCAGTCACGGCTTTTTCAATGTGTTCTCTCCGGATGTGCTGCCATGCCGGGTGGGCTTTCCGCATGTTCCAGATTATAGATATATGCTTTTCTTGTACAGGAATCAGGGTGATAGATTTGGAAAAAGAAAAGATCGAATTCATAGTGAATAGGGCTTTTTCAGATATTTTTCAGCTTCCAGAACAGCCCGGGTTGTCTCTTTGGAATCCACGACCTGCTGATAATAACGCCGGGCTTTTTTTCGGTTTCCCTGAAGATCAGCCATCTGCCCGATTTTTAAAAGGGACCTGTTTTTCTGCCATTGATATTCAAAACAATATTTTTTAATGACCTCCTGGAATAGGGATTCGGCTGTTTCAAAATCCCCTTTTTCCATGGCATATACGGCCTGAATATATTTTTTTCTCAGATTCCATACCCTTTTCCCCTCGGAATCCAGCCAGGAAGTATATGTATCAAAATCCCCCAGGATTTCATCTGCCCGATGAAAGCGACCGGAGAGAATAAGAGTTTCAGCATAAAGGGCTCGGTTTTCCAGGTTCCCGGGATACTCTGTTATCAGCGCTTCTCCTATCCTGAGTGCCTTTGGATAATCATGTAATTCATAAACATAAATCAACAGCAACAAATGACCTGCTTCCGCTTTCGAACGTTCACCCCGGTTCCAGGTCTGCCAAAAATAATCGAGTCCTCGCCGGATGGCGTCGTCTGCATCAATAGCTGCGCCTATCACCGAATAATGTTGTGCCATAATGCCACTGTAAAATTCATAAGTCCCCATGGCCAGCAGAGCATCCGTTAAGGTTGTATCCATGTCGTATGCTTTTTTTACTTTTTCGATCCCCCGCAATCCATGGTAATAACCCTGTAAATATCTACTTTCTGCCATAAATACCTGGGATTTGAGCCCCAGTAACGCCCCATAGTGCATGAGAATTTTGGCATATTCAGGACTACTTTTATCCAAAGCCGCATCAAAAAGATCTTTTGCTTCTTCAATCCCTTCAATAAGAAATACATTGGCCTCCGTATAATGACCGTTGATTTTCAGTCTCATATACTCGGAATTCAGAAGATAAAAAGCCCTGACCGGTTCAGGAATATCTGCTTTTCTGAAGAGTGCCTGACCTTCAGGAAACTGATAATTTTGAATCCTATGCACGCCTTGTACTAAGAGACTGTCAGCCAGAATATGACAGGGCAAGAGGAAGAAGAAAATCAGTGCAGTCGGTGTGAGGATTTTCTGACTCATTTATAATGCCGGTTTGGGTTATGGACATTAACATCACTGGGTACAATCCAGGCGCCGGGATAACCGCTTTGGCGGGCCTTCCGTTCAATATCCATGGCATCCATATCACTGAGGAAATCTCCGATTCTTACTTTGTAATACGGGGATTCAAAAACGATGTAGACGGGCTGGTTGAAAAATTCCATAGCCCTGTCTGCCATAATTTCCGCCTGATCCACATCCTGTGTAGAGATGATCTGAACACGATAGCCCCTCCGGACCAGGATGGAATCTTCAACATTCAACCCTGTTGTATCCCGGATATAATCCATAATCGTTGAATCAGAAGCCTGAACTGTCTGATAAGAAAATACCCGATCATCTTTCAGGGTTTCAGGATCGATCCATTCATCCTGTTCAACCTGAGCAGTAGCCCCTTTGAATAAAACAAGAAGCATAACCATCATGCGTCTCATCAAATATCTCCAATCTGATTTTGTTTAATCCAGCCTATCTTGTCATCATAATAAGAGACCTCCACCCATTCGTTCCCGGCTTTATCCAGAATTCGCACCTTGGATCCTTCATGGAGCATAAACAGGGTATTGGCGGCATCCCGGGGCGCACTTTTCACTTCAACCTGTTTTGCCAGAAGAATACCAAATCGGTGTGTTTTATCATAATGGCGTGTATGCAAGGATAGAGATAAAGTGATTATAAACAGGATTGATAGTATGACAATCAGGGGATTTGAAAGTCGTTTAAGCCATTTTTTTTTAAAGAGTTTCCTTGAGAGAATAAAGAGAATCAAGCCGGTCATAAAAAAATACCCGGACAAGCGGAAACTGAAAGAAGCTCCCAGCATATCCCTCAGATCCCACCAGATCTGGATGGGAAGAAAGGCTTCAGGAAGAACCATTTTGTCCGTTATCTGGAGCCTGGCCAAAGTCAGGTTATGATTCACCTGTGAGTCCCTTGGCCGGATTCGCTTCGCTTTTTCCCAATACCGGATGGCTTGTCCTGTCTGACCTAGTCTGTAATAACAATTTCCCATATTGTAGTAGAGTTCAAAACTTACCCGGCCCGTTTCGGCAATTTCTTCATAAAGATCCAAAGCCAGGCTGTACTGCTCGGATGAATAATAAGCGTTGGCTTTCACAAAAAGACGCTCACGTTCTTCCTCCTGTGCAAAAAGGATCAGGGGTATGAGCATCAGTAACAGCAGGTGCTTGATATCAAGCCTCATCTCATTTTCTCCAGATGACGAATCAAGATCAACATCTCCTCTTTCAGTTTTTGTACTTTTGCATCATCTGTTTCAGACGGCAGATAATTTAAAAATTCTACTTCTTTCCACCAGGCATCAATACGGTGTAAAAGCGTTTCATCATGGATTTTCTCACGGCAGTATGCCATCACATCACTTCGGGTCAGATTTTGTCGGCCGTGACCTTCTTTGTCTGCCACATACCGGGCAAAAAGTTTTGGAAGCATCCTGATAACTTCATCCGCATCCGTCGGTAAATCCCGAACCGCTGCTTCCAGGGTTCGATAAGCTGCTTTTTTTCTCACATAGGTTGGATTTCTTTCCAGAAATTTCTTCGTTCCGGCAAAAAAAGCCCAGAGAACACAGATGATAAAAGAAATACCATAGCCGATCCAGTCCACCCCGCGTATGGTATGACGGGACGCTTCAGGTATGATTTTCCCTTCTTTCAGCTGAATAAAACGGATATCCTGCGACAAAAGTTCTACTTCACGGCGATTGAGTCCCTTCTGCTGTTCCCGGATTAGGCGCGTGTTGGGTGTAACCGTTAAAATCAGATCCGACACCATTTGTTTCTTGTATTTTCCATCTTTGGGTGAGAAATATGAAAATTCTACGGGTTCAAAGTAATAGGTCCCTTGATAATTGGGAATGATCACGTATTCCCATGTTTTGCTACCGGTATATCCTTTATCGGTCAGACGGACATTTTCCTGTGTTTCCGGCTCGAAAACCATAAACTGATCGGGAAATTCCGGTTTTGGAAAGGTAAAATTCTTAAAATTCCCTTTTCCTCTGACTTCAATTTTTAAGGTAACGGCCTGATTTTCTTCAGTTTCTACCGTATCAAAAGCCGCATGCAGGGTAAAGGATCCCACGGCACCTGTAAAAGAAGCCGGCGGATCTGGAGGCAGTGGACGGATATTCAGGACCAGCTCAGGGGATACTACATCCACATTTCTCAATTGGATCCCCATGCCAAAAGGATCATCAAAGATAGATCGACGGCCCTGGTGGGGGCTTTCCACTTCCAGACGAATCACCTGGGATGGAATCGTATCTCTTCCACTGAAAGCCGGTGTAAGGACTACCTGCTGTAAAATGGCCGACTGATAGGATACTCCCTGCACTGTTTCGGTCCTCACCACCGGATTCCGGGGAGCCGGCAAATAATCCGTAATATATCCTGTAAACATGGTTTTATCTACCTGATAATTCCGGATATTCTCGCGAAAATATATTTTATACGATAAGATAAAGGGTTCACCCAAATAGGGTGTATGAGTTGAAGGAAGAATCTCAAAATAGAATGGTTTCAGACGGGTTTGATCGGCTCGGGTATCCGGAACACCTTCAGGTTCCCGGACATGAATGGTCAATGCTTCAGTCTGAAAGGTCCGCCGCTTGTCCTGAAAGGTGTAGGATGGGATTGTGAGCCGACCTGTCTTTAATGGAGCCAAAGTATATGTTACTGAGTATACCTTTGTAGACTGGCCGTTGATCCAGGAATACTGGTTTGATTTGGATGGACCGGATATCACGGAAAAATCTTTAAGTCGGGATACATCCGGATCCGGATTACCGGAAAAGTTTTCAAAAGTAAAGGTTAGCTGAAACCGTTCTTTCAAGGAAATGTCATTTTCCGAAACGGAGACACTCACCCGGGGTGTAGCGGCAAAAAGAACACCTGCCCCCATCACACAGATCAAAAATCCTGTCAGAAGCCTGATATAAAATGAAACCTGTCTGTGATATACATTATCCCTGATCACCAGTCTTTCTCTCTTTCAATGTTAGATTTCCGGTACCGGTATCTGAGAATCTCTTTCATGGCCTCTTTTTCTTTTTCCCGCATGGCATCCAGTAAATTTACCATTTGTTGACGGGTGAGTTCTTCTTCTTTTTCTTCCGCCGTGGCTTCCTGCTGCCGGGTTTGGGATTCTTCCGGCTCAGATTGCTTTTCACTGCTTTCGTCCTGCCGACTTTGATCTTCTTTTTCCTGCTCCTGCTGTGAATCCTTCTGTTTATCTTCTTCTAAAGATTTCTGTTTTTGTTGTTGATCCTTGTTTTCTTTCTTTTCCTGATCCTGATTCTCAGATTGCTGATCCTGTTCCTGCTGCTGTTGCTGAAGCTGAGCCTTGACAAGTTCATACATCACTTTGCTGTTGATATCCCCGGGATTTAAAAGAATGGCCTGCTCAAAAGCTTTTAACGCATCTTCAAGTTCCCCGTTCTGTGTGTTCAATTGTCCCCGGTTATACCAGGTTTTTGCCAGAAATTCTGGATCTTCCGCGTGCCACATTGTTTTGTCAAAATGCGCTGCTGCCAGATCTGTTTGTCCGGCTTTCAGGGCGGATGTCCCCACATTATAGTGGAGGATCTTGTTATCCGGGTCATCCTCAAGCCGTTTCAGATAATAGGCCAGGGATGTATCGTACTTTCCTTCATGAAAGGCCTTCAATCCCGGATCTGCACCCCAAAGAACCGTTACCAGGAACAGGGGTATCACGATGAAATATTTACATCGATGTATCTGCACCATTCCTTTTTCCATTTTCCGGTATGAGTCCGCTCACAAGAAATAAAAGTAATCCCATGCCTGAGAAAATTTGATACAATTGTTTAAAATGACCATATTCATGAGTTTGATAGGCTTTTTTTTCGAGTTTGGATATTTCATTGTAAATCTGAAGCAGGGGATTTTCCACGTCCGTCAATCTCAAATATTCCCCACCGGTGGCATGAGCCATTTGCCAGAGGGCATCCTCATTGAGCTGTGTGATAATCACCTTTCCCGATTTATCCCGTTTATAATCCACCAGTTGATTGTTTTTATATACCGGGATAGGAGCACCTTCCAGGGTACCCACACCAAGGGTATAAATAATAACCCCCTTGCTTTCCGCCAGATTCACAGCTTCCTCAATTTGCTTTTCATGATCCTCTCCATCACTGATGAGGATCAGGACTTTATGTTTTTCATCTTTTTCGGGAAAAGCACCGGTAGCAACAGTCACCGCATCAGCAATGGCCGAACCCTGGACTGGCAACAGGCTGACATCCATCACATCCAGAAGCATACGGGCGGCACGGTGATCCAGCGTCAGCGGGCATTGAAGGTGAGCCACACCGGCAAATCCTATCAATCCCACACGATCTCCTTTCAACACGGAAAACATTTTGACAATTTCCAGTTTCGCCCGTTCAAGCCGGGATGGTTTTACATCGGCAGCACTCATGCTCTGACTCAAATCCAGGGCAATAAGGATATCCACACCTTCCCGTTGAACTTCCCGGATTTCCGTCCCCACTCCCGGTCCGGACAACGCCAGAATACACAAAAACAACCCTGTATATTCCAAAAAATGAATAAATTTCCGGCGTGCCGGTTTGACATGGATAATCCGCGGAAAGGTTTTTAAATGGAAGAAGCCTTTCTTATGCCGATTCCAGTGAGACGCCTCGACATATTGGAGAATCATCAGGAGAGGAATCAGTAAAAGCAGCCACAAGGCATGGGGGTGCATAAGTTCAATCATGGCCGCACTCTCCACAGGACACGCTCCAAAATCCACCCAAGAACAAAAAGAATCAGTGCCGGTATCAAAAAGCGGCTATAGAGTTCTTCCCAATCGGTGAATTGAGATATTTTGATCTCGGTCTTTTCCATTTCGGAAATATCCCGCCAAATCCGGTTTAATTTATCTTCCGAATCTGCCCGAAAGAAGGTCCCACCGGTTTTTTCGGCGATTTCGGATAAAAGTTCCTCATTGACTTCAATTTGAACTGGTATCATCCGGCGACCGAAGAGAGGATCATCCACCGGCATCCTGACCTGCCCACGCATTCCCATGGCAATGGTATAGATTTTAATATCAAATTCCCGGGCAAAATCTGCTGCCGTCAGAGGATCGATATCTCCGGCATTGTTATCCCCGTCGCTGAGCAAAATAATCACTTTACTTTTGGCATTCGAATCCCTCAACCGGTTTACGCCATTGGCAATGGCCAATCCGATAGCCGTTCCATCCAGATTTTCCGGAATAATTTGCACATCTGCAATCATCCCGTTTAAAACCTCATAATCCACCGTGAGGGGACATTGAAGAAAAGCTTCCGCGGCAAAAACAACCAGTCCGATACGGTCTGTAGCCCGTCCCCGGACAAAATCCATGGCAACCTGTTTTGCCGCTTCAAGCCTGTTGGGCTGAAAATCCACAGCCCGCATAGAGCCGGAAATATCCAGGGTTATCATGATATCAATACCGGGCTGGGTCAGTTCCCGGGTCACATTTCCCCTTTGTGGCCGGGCCAGTGCGACAATGATCAGAATAAAGGCCACATATTTTAAAATCAGGGGAATCAGGAGCTTAGCAGGATACCTGGGTGAAAAATTCCGAAGAGAAGACAGGGTTCCAATACGAAGGGTGAATCGCCTGGAAAAATGGTACCGGAATTCCGTGATAATCAGAGGTATCAAAAGCAACAGAGAAAAGAAAATTTCCGGATTCTGAAATCTGAACATTTTATCCTTGAATCGTTGTAATCCACTTTACAAATCCTCAGGCGAGGATTGATTTACAGTTCCAGTTGATGCCGGGATTTTTCAATCCTATGACCCAGACGCAAAATAGTTCCTTCCTCATAGGCTCTGCCGATCAACTGGCACCCGACAGGCAATCCATCTTTTCCAGGCTTTACGGGGACACTCAATGCCGGCAGTCCGGCAATATTCACAGAGACGGTAAAGATATCATTCAAATACATTTTAAGTGGATCATTGACATGTTCTCCCAGTTTAAATGCCGTTGTGGGTGTAGTGGGGAGCATAATTCCGTCCAAATTTTTCAAAAAAGTGTCAAATTCCCGGGCAATCAAAGTACGGACTTTTTGTCCCCGGGCATAATAAGCCTCATAATAACCGGAAGAAAGCACGTAGGTTCCCAGCATAATCCGCCGTTTGACTTCCGGTCCAAATCCTTTCGAACGGTTTTCGGCATAGGTAAAAAAAAGGTCGCCATTGTCTATTTCCTGATTTACGCCATACCGAATCCCGTCAAAACGGGCCAGATTGCTGGATGCTTCGGCCGTAGCCAGGATGTAATATACAGCTATGGCATAATCGGCATATTTCAGTTCAATCTCCCGAAAAGTTACACCGGCTTTTTCCAGTATTTTCACTGCATCCTGAAAGGAATCCATCACATCCCCATCCACCCCTTTTTCCAACAGATGCCAGGGAATTCCCAATGTTAGTCCTTTCACATCTTCATCCAGGTCACGAACATAATTCCCCACCGGGATGTCGGCCGATGTGGAATCCAGGGGATCTTTTCCGGCAATCACTTCCAGGAGTTCGGCAGACTGCCGGACAGTCCGGGTAATGGGACCAATTTGGTCAAAGGAAGATGCAAAAGCGGTCAGACCGTATCGTGAAACCCGGCCATATGTGGGCTTGAGTCCTACCGTACCCGTAAACGCTGCCGGTTGCCGGATCGATCCTCCTGTATCCGACCCCAGAGCATACTCTACGATCCCGGCCGCCACCGCAGCCGCCGAACCACCGCTGGAACCACCGGGAACACGGGTTTCATCCACAGGATTTTTTACAGCTCCAACGGCGGAGTACTCATTGGAAGAGCCCATGGCAAATTCATCCATGTTTGTCTTACCCAAAAGAATACCTCCCGCATCCCGGATTTTTTTGATCACCGTAGCATCATAGGGCGATAAAAATGTCTTTAAAATCCTGCTGGCACATGTGGTTGGCAAACCCAGAACATTGATATTATCTTTGATGGCAATAATTTTCCCCGATAAGGGACCCTGAATAACTTCCTGTTCTTCAAGATGCTTCCAAAGCCATTCTTTATCCACGGTGATAAATATGGGATTGCGGGTCCCGTTTATCGTGTCAATCAGGTTGGAAATGTGATCCTTGGTTGAATATTTCATAAATCCCCGGTCTTCTTAACCCTTTTTCTTAGTTTTATGGTCGTCTTTTCCGGTAGACTTCTCCACCTGACTTTCTTCTTCGTCTTCCCCTACATTTTCCAGTTCGTCCTGGACATCATGTGCCGCTTTTTTGAATTCCCGAAGGCCCTTTCCAAGCCCTTTGGCCAGCTCTGGAAGCTTTTTCGGGCCAAAAATCAACAGAATGATCACCAGGATAATTATAAGTTCCCATGGACCGAAATTCATTGTGACCTCACTTTCATCGTGTATATTTTAGGATATAATACCCGAATACAATCCCCAGAAGACTCACCACATTCATACGAAACATGAGGGAGAAACTGAAGGTGATGATACTCAGATCAATATTCAGGGGATTTGTAAACCCAAAAGCATATTTCTTTAAAAGGAATTCCCGTACCACACTCTCGGGCAGGATCATTCCGAACAATTCACCCAGTATGCCGCCGATAATGGCACCCAGCAAAATGATTCCCAATGCTTTTCCAACTGAAAATTTTTGTTTCATTGATCTATCCTCAACACATTGAATAATTTTGTTCCGGAAGTATCCCCGATGGCCTCATCCACAGCTCTTTCAGGATGTAATAACAGGGCAGCTACCGGATATTTTTTAAGTCCGATTCCCAACACCCGTTCGTCTGTTTTAGAAACAACGATGGAATTTATCCTATCATCCCGGGAAAACGAGTGGAATCTGTAGGATTCTGGCCAGGTGACCACTTCATTTTCCTCATACCGGGTAAACCAGAAATTGCTGTTATCTGTAATGATGGCTCCGCCGGTTGTCTCTTTCTTTTTTTCTCCCTGGGGGATAAGATCAGCAGTAAGTCTCTGACTTGCTTTGATAAAATAATATCCCTCGGCAATAGCCAAAACCGGCTTGTAGTTTCGGATAACGTGGGCAATCAAGTGATTGTCCTTCACATCGGAATATCCGGATACAAATAATCCCCCAGGAATGAGAAGTGCCGAGACTTCAACGGGGCTCCAATTGCCGCTCTCGAGGAAAACCGCTTTCTGACCGCAACAGTTCCGGACTGCCCAGTACAGGTCATGATCACCGCTGGCACCGGGATAATTCAATATGCCGATTTTTTCCATTCAATTCCTTACCTTATGGGTAACGCTTGCCGATTTATTTTCTGCCTGAAGGTTTCTCCAGCACCAGTTCACAGGACATGGTTTTTTGATTTCGCCAGATTTCCAGGCGGATCACATCGCCTGCCTTCAGGTAATTTTCATTGATGACCCGGTAAATGTCCCGGGTATTTGTCACGGGTATATTATTGACTTTTCGGATGATATCTCCAACTTTCAGACCGGCTTTATGGGCTGAACTGTTTTTTTGGATATCCGTTACGATCACACCCTGTTTAAAAGGCAAATTCAGGTATGCAGCTATATACTGGTCCAGAGTTTGCACACTGAGTCCCGTTTCAAACCCACGTTCCACATATCCGCTGCGAATCAGTTCATCTATGACGGTTTTCATCCGGTTAACCGGGATGGCAAAACCCACCCCGACAGATCCACCCATCTGGTTTCCCGCCGTAAAGATAAAGGTGTTGATGCCGATCATTTCACCGTGAACATTTACAAGGGCTCCTCCGCTGTTACCCGAATTGATGCTGGCATCTGTCTGGATCATTTCCTGATATACCCTGCCACCGGCCTGTTCTCCGAAATTGACATTTTTCGAACTGACAATACCAATGGTTGCCGTCGGTTGATTGCTGATATCAAAAAGTCCAAAAGGATTCCCCAGCGCAACCACCCATTCTCCGATGATCACATCATCACTATCCCCAATTTCTATAGTGGGAAGATCTTCCGCTTCAATTTTTAATAGGGAAATATCCGTCAGGTCATCTACCCCGACCACTTCCGCAGAATAGCGGGTCCCGCCACTGAGAGTGACAATGACTTTCACAGCGTTTTTCCCCACCACATGGGCATTGGTGACAATATATCCATCCGGACTAATAATAACACCGCTTCCCATGCTTTTCACTTCCCGTTGATACAACTGTCCGGGAAACAGGAGATCCCACAAGGGATCGTTATAGGCCGATCCAAGTGATACAGCCCTGATTTCCGTCACATGGATACCCACCACAGCCGGTACACACTTTTCAATGGCATGGGTGATGGCATTCCGGCGGCTTTCGGTCACCTGTTGATTCAGATTATCCGGTTTAGCCGGACCGATAAACTGGGCTGAAGCCGACATTACCGTTATAAGGATAAGAGCTATACAAACAAGCCTTTTATTTTTTAACATTGTCCTACTCCTGACCATTGCCATGTAATCTGCGGATTATAAATGACTTCCTCAAGCACTAATCCCCGGGCAGGGGCTGTAACCGCCCCAGAACCATGGGTAACTTTGTTGAAAATGTTTTCAAAATCATGAACTGTGTATCGCCCTTTTCCCACATCCACCATGGTTCCCACAAGTGAGCGGACCATGGCATGTAGAAAACGGTTCGCCTGGATAAAGAAAAGTAATTCAGGCCCCCTGACCTGCCATTCGGCAGATTGAATATCACAAATTTTAGGGTGCGTTTCTGTCTGGCTCAGGCAAAAGGAAGTAAAATCGTGTTCTCCTTTTATGAAAGAAAGACAATGATTCATGGCAGGGACATCCAAGGGTTGATAGATCTGCCAGACCAAACGGCGGTTTAAAACAGTTACACCGTTGAAAATTCTGTAGGAATACCGTCGTGACACAGCATCATAACGGGCATGGAATGTACGATTCACCGGGGATACTCCGGTGATACGTATATCTTCAGGTAAATGACTATTTAGAGCTTTTCCCAATTTATGACATGGAATGTTCTCTGGCACATCGGCATGGAAAACCTGTCCGGCTGCGTGGACTCCTGAATCGGTCCGTCCACTGCCTACAATGCGGATATCAATACGATAAAGAGCAAAAAATGCTGTTTCAATGGCTTCCTGAATCGTTGGCTGGTCCGGTTGAAGCTGAAATCCGCAGTAAGCGGTTCCTTCATATTCTACTCGAAAAGCACAACGTCTAAGCACCATATTCATTGCTCCTGCCAAACCCGCGGGTGGTTAAAGCCACCGATAGCTGATCCACCCGTTCAAAAGATCCAATAAACAAAGGGATGATCAGGGATGTATAATAACGGACCTGTTTCAGCAGGCCTTTTTCTTTTTTTATACCCAGAATTCTGTGGACCTGGATCAGAGACCGGTACTCATCACGGATCACTCGAAAATATTGCAAACCAATAAAGAGTCCGGCAGAAAAGGAATACTGTTTTCCATCCTTCTTCAGCACACGATTTTGCAAGATGTCGGATAAACTCTCCATATCTGGAAAAGGTTTGTAATTCAGGATCAGGGCCACAACACCCATGACATTCAGGTTGCGAAGGGTAAAATATCCTGCCACAGACCACAACTCCCTTTCCCGGAAAGCACCCCAGTAATCCTCCACACCGATCCGAAAAAAAAGATGTACGCCAAGCGTGATCACCAGGAAGGGAGACATGGAGATGAGGAAGCGGCCGATCCGGGCCGGATTGGGAGCACACCCAATCAGGAGAATAAGAATCAGACTGAACCCGATCTGGTACATGATTCCTGGAAACCAGACAACAATAATCAGGATTACGAAAAGAAAAGAAAACAACATTTTTGGATAGTCCGGATTTTTCATGGATTCAGGGAAATGGAGAAATTGATTGACGTTTCTTCAGGACTTATCTGTATAGAGGATTCCAGGGAACGGGATAGATAAATCACGTCCAGCATACTGACCAGACGATTAAATATCATACCTCCTATGAGAAAAGTCATTTGTTGGTCTGTCCGATCTTTCTTAATCCGGATATCCCGGAAAGTATTGGCATAATCCAGTGATTCCCAGTTCCAGGCATACTGTTCATCATAAATTTTATCAGGCATCCTGTTTTCAAGCATTTCTTCCCGGTGCTCTTCCCAGGTCAGGTAACTGCCCATATCCACCCAGTACTGGGAACTTCCGTGAAAATCGGCGGCTCCGGAATAGGCTCTGGCATAGTGTACCATATCATCATGCTGTATATCCCTGTACCGGTACAAAGCGGCATAGGAGATCCAGAGCCCTGCTTCTGCAATCATGAAGCTCCGGCCTCTGCGAGATGCATCCAGACTATGTTCTCCCCAACCGGGAAGAATCAGGCTTTTTAATATAGCTCTGTTGTCTGATGCATAAACCAAACTCATGAGCATGAAAAAAAGGAAGAGACACTTTTTGAAAATTTTCACAGAACCCTCATTTCTTTTTTAAAAACGGATGAAAAACAAACCCAGAATGATCAGGTTGGTTACAGCAAACCACAGTGAAAAATCCCGGATCTGTTTTAGAACGATTTTTCCTGCCACAGGTTTCAGATAAAAAACACCGGCAATCACCGAGGCTCCAGAAGGCTTGTCCAAGAGAATTTCATAGCGGATAGAATCGGAGAAATCCGTCATCACCAAAGAACCTTTCCAGTCTGCTGCTGTTGAATCTTCCACCAGCAAATAGTTTTGTTCATTCAATGCATGGTAAACCTTTTCCAGATATGGCGTATCAGGCGGGAAATAGACCCGTTCCTTTTCTTCGGCAGCGGAAAGGAGAGAAATCCCCAAAAGCAGAGCACACAATCCTTTATGGATCATTCCGATTTCCTTTCGCCGGCCACAGGGGCGTCAGTAAAATTCCCAGCAGCACACCGGACAAAATAAAAGCAAAGGCGTTTCCGGACTGCACATAGGGACTTTGCACAGCCGGGACCTTCATTCGGACATCCATGAATCCCCGGGTATTGAGGGGAAGTTGTTTCAAGATGCGCCCTGTAGGGTCAATCGCCATAGAAATACCGGTATTGGCACAACGGATGACTGGCCTTCGGGTTTCAATGGCACGAAAAATTGCCTGGGCGGCATGTTGATAAGGTCCCCAGGAATCTCCAAACCAACTGTCATTGGTAACCAGGATATGATATTCACCCCCGTTCCGGACCTTTTCATAAGCATCCCGGGAAAACACCGATTCATAACAGATCATAGGAGCCAGAGTTACATCCAGAGAATTCACCTTCAGCAAGGGTTCATTTTTTCCGGCTGTAAAATTTCCCTGGCCCAGATTCAGGCGGGCCAGTTTTGGAAACACATCGGACAGGGGAATATACTCTCCAAAAGGGACCAATTTCTGTTTATTATACTTTCCTGTAATCCCCTGGTGAGGTTCAAACACATACAGACTGTTGGTCACAAAGACTTCATGGTTCCGGACAAAGTAGTCGGGAACCCCGGAGATTAAAACGCTGCCGGTTTCCCGGCTGAGTTTTTCCAGCATGGTCCGGTACTTCTTTTGGGTCCGGATATAAACAGGTGTGGCGCTTTCAGGCCAAACAATGATATCCACACTATCCACCCCCTGTGACCGGCTGAGGGATATCAGGGTTTTAAAGATTTCATCCCGCCTTTGCCTTTCCCACTTTTCATGAGAATCATAATTCGGTTGTACAAGCCGGAACACATGGGATTTAACTGACTCGTTCTGTTGATACAAACGGATAATTCCGTAAGTATAGGGCACAACCAGGAAGAGTCCCAGGAGGATATATGAAATTTGCCGGATTCCCCGGTAAACCGGAGTTCTCATAAGAAGGCTGTACAAAAGGGTATTTACCGATACCAGAAAAAAAGAAATGAGAAAAGGTCCGCCCAGATCAGCCATTTGAATATAGGGGATATTGGCTGTTTGACCATTTGCCACGAGGACCCATTGGAAGCCCAGAGTTCCGAATGAACGTATAAATTCAACAACAGTCCACACAATGGGAAAGACAAATAATCCCAATCCGCCATGGCGTCGGATATGCAGGACAGTCAGCCAGCCGATCACTCCGTAATTCAAAGCCAAAAAGGCAGCCGCCAAAAAAGCGGACAGCGTCACAAGCCACACCGAAGCCCCGCTGTTAAAGGCAAGCCAATGAACCAGAACCAATGAATAAATCAAACCGAAAAGATAGCCTCGGGCAAAGCCTTTTTGGGGGTCCTTGTAAAAAACATGCAGGAGCGGTATCAGGGAAAAATACCCCAGAATCCAGGCATTGGCCGGTGCAAAGGTCATGGCCATGGCCAAAGCCGAAACAACGATCAACAGGGTATATTTCAGGGAATTTTTCATCGTTTCAATCCGTAATCAAGATATTCCTGTAAAATGATCCGAGCAGACATCTGGTCAACAAGTCCCTTGTTCTCAGAAGGTCTGACGCCTTTTTGACGGAGAATATCTTTTGCTTCGGCACTGGTAAAGCGTTCATCCCAAAGGGTTACGGGAAGGGAAATACGCTTTTTCAAGACCTCTACAAAACGCTCTACTTCCAGTGTTTGTTTTGTCTTTACACCTTTAAGTCCCAGGGGATAGCCTATCAGGAGCTGGTTTACCTGCCATTTTTTGATAAGATTTTCAAGTGACTGTAACACCGCATCTTCACCTTTCACCTGCAAGGTATCCAGTGGAGTTGCTACAATATTCAGGGGATCAGACAAGGCAAGTCCCACTCTTTTATGTCCGTAGTCGACAGCCAGAATTCTACCCATGGCTATTCAGCGGTGTTTTTAGGTATTCTTTAAGGATTTTCCCCGGTTTAAAATGGGTCTTTCTCCGGGGAGGAACATGGACCACTTCATTTGTGCGCGGGTTCCTTGCCTTAGGTTTGGCTTGTGTGGGTTTTACCTCAAACACGCCAAAATTCCGGATTTCAATACGGACTTTCTCCGCTGTTTCCTCCATCAGCAATTCCCGGAGGACAGAAAATAGTCCGTCCACCATCTCTTCTGCCACATAGAGGTTTAAATCCAGGCGGTTTTGCAATTTGATGGCTACATCTTTTTTGGTGTACGTGATTTCAGTCATAATCCCTTCCTACATACGTTCAACCGAGAGTATCCCGGGTATTTTTTTGATTTTGGCAATAATCCGTCCGGCATGACGGACATTTTCCACCATGATGGCTACTTGTCCACGGGCCAGCTTACCTTCCACATCAAAATTTACTGACAACATATTGGTATTCATTTCACGAATCACCGCCATGATATCATACATCATATTTTTACGATCTTCACAAATAATATTAAGACGGGTTATAAAGGTCCGCCCGCCTTTTAGATCCCATGTGACATCAATCAGTCGATCTTGTTCAGACTCAATTTTAGGGATATTCTTACAGTTGCTGCGATGAACCGTAATACCCCGCCCCCGGGTGATAAAACCGACAATGTCATCTCCGGGAATAGGATTACAGCACTTGGCGAACTGGACCATGACATTGTCCAGTCCCTGAATGGTTACCCCTTGGGTCGTCCGGGTAAAGGGACGGAGAATTTTAGCTACCGTGTATTCACTGTCCCCGGGTTTTTCCGATTCATCCAATAAGGTGTTTACCACATCCCGAAGTGTCAGATCCCCCTTCCCTAACGCCTGGTGAAAAAGATCCAGGGTCTGATATCCCATTTCCTGGTACCGTTCCCGTACCTCCTTGATTTTATCCGCTTTTTTCAGCCGCCGGAGTCCCTTCTCCAGGATTTCTTCACCCAGTTTAACGCTCTGTTCAAATTCATTCCGCTGAAGCCATTTGCGAATTCGGGAACGGGCTTTGTTGGTCCGGACGTATTTCAGCCAGTTATAGCTTGGACTGTGGTTGGCAGAAGTAATGATTTCGATCTGGTCGCCACTGCTCAATTCGGTGTTCAGAGGAACAATTTTGGCATTGACCTTGGCACCGATACATCGCAGACCGATTTCCGTGTGAACGGCAAAAGCAAAATCAAGGGCGGTGGATCCTTTGGGAAGGCTGATCAGATCCCCCTTGGGTGTAAAAACAAATATTTCATCCTTGAAAAGATCGATCTTCAGAGTTTCCATAAAATCCGACTCATTGGCTGAATCGGATTTCAGCATATCCACTAAATCTCTAAGCCACTGTATGTGTTTGTCCAGACTGTCATCACTGTCTTTAGATTCTTTGTATTTCCAGTGTGCCGCAATACCCACTTCCGCCTTTTTATGCATCTCATGGGTCCGGATTTGAATTTCAATGAGTTTACCTCCCGGGCCGATAACCGTTGAATGTATAGACTGATATCCATTGGATTTGGCATTGGCGATAAAATCCCGAAAACGTTCGGGGATGGGCTTGAACAACTGATGGACATACCCCAGGGAAGCATAACATTCTGCCACGGTGTTCACAATCACCCGGATCGCCAGGACATCATAAATTTCCTCAAAGGGTTTGTTCTGTTTTTTCATCTTGTTGTAGATGGAATAAAAATGTTTCAGACGTCCGAAGATGACGGCTTCAATGCCGTTTTCCCTGAGTTTTTTATCAATAAGTCCGGTAAAATTATTGATGTAGGCTTCCAGCTCTTCCCGTTTGGCACTGACTTTTTTTTCCAGAAAATTAAAGATACGGGGTTCCAGATATTTCAGAGCCAGATCTTCCATTTCCATTTTCAGGCGGTACATTCCCAAACGATGGGCTAAAGGAGCATAGACATCACGGGTTTCAATGGCGATGCGCCGTTGCTTAACCACAGGTAATGAACCCAGGGTGCGCATATTGTGAAGCCTGTCCGCAAATTTGATAATCAGCACCCGAATATCCTCTGCCACACCCAAAAGCATTTTCCGGAAATTTTCAGCCTGTTGCTCCTGTTCACTGTTGAACTTGATCCCCCCGATTTTGGTCACACCTTTCACCAAAAAAGCGATGGTGGGAGAAAATTCCTCGGCGATAATTTCCTCTGAAATAGCCGTATCCTCTACTACATCGTGCAAGAGAGCGGCACATAATGTAATGGTATCCATCGAGAGATCCGTCAGGATCAGGGCTGTGTTGTACACATGCTCAAAATAGGGTTCCCCGGAGCGCCTGAATTGCCCCATGTGGGCATTTTGGGCAAACTGATAGGCTTTCCAGAGGAGTGGAATATCGTGATCAATATTTTCATTATACTTTCTGACAGCATCCAGGAGAACCAGAAACTTCCGGGGATAATTTTTAGGATCTGCTTCTGTCAGGTTCCAGGTCATTAGAACGCCTCATCAATATCATAATCCCCCACCGGTGCATTTTCAAAACGGGTCAGGTGTTTTTCAAAGGTGAGAGGAATTCTTCCAATGGGACCATTTCGCTGTTTAGACAAGATGAGTTCCGCCTTGCCTTCATGTTCGGGATCTTTGGAATAGACCTCTTCCCGGTAAATGAACATCACCACATCGGCATCCTGCTCAATGGCTCCGGATTCGCGCAAATCCGAGAGGTGGGGTCTGTGATCGCCGGACCGGGCATCCACGGCACGGTTCAGCTGGGCAACCGCCACAACGGGGATGTGGAGTTCCTTGGCCATGGCTTTAAGTCCCTGGCTGATGGAGGATATTTCCTGTTCCCGGGTAGATGAGCGGCTTGTGATACCCCGTGCAATTTGAAGGTAATCTACAAACACGATATCGAGTCCCTTTTCCATTTTTAGGCGTCGGGCCCGACTGCGGATATCCATAATTGTCAAACTGGGTGTATCATCCACATAGATCTCAGATTCGTGCAACTTGGATGCCGCATCGATAAGTGTTCCCCACATTTCATTGGGGACACGGCCTTTTCGGAGTTTCTGGTGGTCAATATTGCTTTGCATACTTAAAAGGCGCAATACCAGCTGCTCGTTGGACATTTCAAGGGAGAAAAAACCCACTTTTTTCTTATAATCCACTGCCATGCGGCGCATCATACTCAGGCTGATGGCTGTTTTCCCCATGGATGGGCGGCCAGCGATAATAATCAAATCCGACGGCTGAAAACCGGAGGTCATTTTATCCAGACCGATAAAACCGGTGTGGAGTCCGATCACATCCTGATCATGATTTTTTAAGCTCTCAATGTGGTCAATGGTGTCATGTATAATCTGGTGAATTCCCACAAAGTCCGATGGGGTGGATTGGGATTTCAATTTATAAATTTCCTGCTGGGCTTGATCCAGAATGGTTTCTGTTTCTTCTTCTTCATTGTAGGCTTCTGTGACCATGCGGGTAGAAACGGATATAATGTGGCGGAGAATGGATTTATTTTTCACAATGGAGGCATAATAATCAATATTGGCTGCCGTAGGCATGGCTTCTGCCAGGTTGGATACGTAATAAGCACCGCCACATTTTTCCAAGTGTTTCAGCTGGGAAAGTTTCTCCGTTACCGTCAGCTGATCAATGGGTTTGCTTTCATTGTACAGTGTTGCCATGGCATGAAAAATCAGCTGGTGGGATTCCCGGTAAAAATCATCCTCGGTAAGCAGTTCAATCCCCCGGCTTGCAGCACTGTCATCCAGCATCATAGCCCCCAGCACCGCCATTTCCGATTCAATGGACTGGGGGGGGATACGTGTCACATTTTCCTGAGCCATGTTAATCCTTTAAATACGTTTCTTTCAATTTCTCAAAATCCCGAAAAAACTCTTCTTCCCGATTGGCATTCCGCAAAATTGCTGCTGGATGATAAAAAACACACAGGGGGACTCCATGATATTTAAATGATTGTTTCCGCATAGATGTGAGAGACGTGTCAGACGGCAGCCGAAGAAGGGTCCTGGCGGCAATCCGTCCCAAAGCCACAATGACTCTGGGATGCAGCAATTCGATCTGGCGATGGAGATAGGGCTCACATAAGGCAATTTCATCCGGGAGTGGATCCCGGTTCCCCGGGGGACGGCACTTCAATACATTGGTGATAAAAATACTGTCCCGGTCCAAACCGATGTGGTGAAGGGCTTTATCCAACAGTTTACCTGCCCGGCCCACAAAAGGAATGCCTGTTTCATCTTCCACAGCTCCTGGAGCTTCACCGACAAATAAAATGTCCGCATCCGGAGAGCCATCCCCAAATACAAAATGTTTCCGGGTTTGGGACAAAGCACATTTTGTACACTGTTCTATGGATTGGCGATACAGGTCCAGTTCCGTCATTTTCTTTTCTCTGTTAACCAAAAGTTCTGGTCCGAACACATCCCGGACATACGTCAGGTAGGAACGTATTCTTTTTTGTGGACTTTTTGGATCCATGATTGTTATCCGGCAATCAGTGAAAGAATTTTCTTTGCCAGTTTCTGTTTAGACATTAAAGGTATTTCAACGCGCAGGCCATCTTTACCCCGGATAATACACGCATTGGTATCATGTCCGAATGCCGCGCCTTTGTGCAGAGGATTATTGATCACGATGAAATCCAGGTTTTTTTCCTTCAGTTTGCGGAGAGAGGCAGCCTCTTCATCCTGAATTTCCACACTGAAACCCACCAGAATCTGATCTGTTTTTCTTTCTCCCATTGTTCGGAGGATATCCGTCGTAGCTGAAAGTTTGATGTGCGGAGGAATGGCCTGTTTTTTTACCTTTCCCTCCAGTTTTTCCGGGCGGATATCTTCCACCGCCGCAGCCATGATTACAATCTGGTTTTTTTCATAACGGGATAAGAGCTCATGGGCCATTTCACGGGCTGTAATCACCCGGATCGTGGTATAGGGACCTTCAGCTTCCACACCGCCGGGGCCCAGGACCAATGTCACCTCGGCTCCGGCCATGGCAGCTGCGCGGGCCAGGGCTATTCCCATTTTGCCTGTAGAAGGATTTGAGATAAAGCGGATATCATCCAGGTATTCCCGTGTGGGTCCCCCGCTGATCAGCACCTTTTTTCCCTTTAACATTCCACGGAATGAAAAATAATCGTTTATTTCAGACAGAATGGTTTTTTCATCTGCCAAACGTCCCTTTCCCTCCCCTTCTGTCCGGGAAGCAAGAGGTCCGTCTTCCGGTTCAATGATTTCATAACCCGCATCGAGGAGTGCCTTTCGGTTTTGTTGAAAAAACGGGTTTTCATACATGCGGGTATTCATAGCCAGGGCAAAAAAGCATTTTTCAGGATCGGCTACCAGGATCATGGTACTTAAGAGATCGTCTCCTATACCTGAAGCGGTTTTTCCCACAATATTAGCCGTGGCAGGCACAATCAGAAGCATATCTGCAGCAGCTACAAGGTCAATATGACGGGTTGAAACCTTTCCCCCTGATTCCCACATGCTGGTCAGCACCGGTTTGTCCGTAAAGGTCTCAAAGGTCAAAGGGGTCATAAATTCCAGGGCATGTTTCGTCATCACCACCTGCACATCACAGTCATAATCGTGTGTGAGTCTGCGAACGAGGGATGCCGCCTTATATACGGCGATCCCTCCCGTGATTCCCACAAGAATCTTTTTTCCTCTCAGAGCGTCCATCAAATCAGATGGTCATCCATCTCAAACATGGAATTATCTTCTATTTCGTCATACTCTTCGTCAGGATCACTGTATTCATATTCAATGTCTTGATTGGCATATTGACGCATAGCCATGGTTGTGGGTTTTTCCAGACTGTCAAAGTCAAAATCATCATACAAGGCTTCCTGTTCCACTTCTTCTTCCCCCTCAGAAACCTGATAGGGACGGAGAGTAAATTTGTCAGCCCGTCGTTGATTGATCTGACGCGCCCGTTTTGCCATAATAATAATTGCTTCAAAAATATCTTCGGGGCGGTCCCCTTCGTATTTGAATCCACCTTTAGACATTTAACACCTTTCCTTTATCTGTTTGATCAATGTTTCCGTTTTATGCACTGCCTTTTCCAGCTGGTCGTTAACAACGACTTCATCAAAAGCATCTTTCATCGCCGTTTCCAGGGAGATTCTGGAAAGGCGTTTTTCAATTTCTTCCGGTGTTTCGGTTTTCCGGTTTATCAATCTTTCCCTAAGAAGATTCATATCCGGGACTTCAATAAATATCGAGAGGGATTGTTCCGGATATTGTCTTTGAATGCTCATAACCCCTTTGACGTCCAGATCAAAAATGCACACTTTTCCATTTTCCAGCGCCTTGCGGACTGGTTCAGCCGGTGTCCCGTAAAATTCACCGTGGACCTCTTCATATTCGAGCAGTTTTTTTTCACGGATCATGGTTTGAAAAACATCCTTTGACACAAAGTGATAATCCTGTCCATCCACTTCACCGGGCCGGGGTTTGCGGGTTGTTACCGAGACGGAAAAAAACCAGTCCGGGTGACGTTGTAGAAGTTGCCGGATGATGGTCGTTTTACCGGCACCGCTGTGGGCGGCAAAGAGAATGAGTACGCCCTGTTTCATTGAATATTCTGAACCTGCTCGCGAATCATTTCAATCCGGTTTTTAATTTCCACCACCCGTTGTGAAATATCGGCATTGGCCACTTTATTCCCCAGAGTGTTCACTTCGCGGTGCATTTCCTGAAGGAGAAAATTACATCGTTTTCCAACGGAATTCTCTTCATTCAAATAAGCTTTGAATTGGATCACATGGCTTTTAAAACGCTGAATCTCTTCTGTGATATCCAGTTTATCGGCCAGGAGGGCAATTTCCTGATACATACGGGCTTCATCCAGGGCATACTGATTCATGAGTTTTTCCACCCGTTCCTTCATGGCGGAAACATGCTGGTCCAGATTCGTCTGCCGGATGTCATCAATCGCGTCGATTTCCCGGGACATACTGTGGAGGACCTGTTCAAACTGCTTCTTTAGATATTCGCCTTCCTGTTTTTGCATGGCTTCCAAGCGGGCCAGGGCTGTTTCGGTGGTCTTCAGGATGGCTTCAGCCAGAGCATCCTCTTCTACGGCTGTATCCATCAGTTCCACCACATCCTCCCGGGAAAGAATATCCGTCACGGTAAGTGCTCCTTCTACGTCAAATTTTTCTTTGAGGATGTATTTCAGTTCCAGAAGATTTTGGAGGAGTTTCTCATTCAGCTGAAAATGACTGATTTCACCGGTATCCCCAGTCAGATTGAGGATAAACAGGACCTTGCCCCGCTCCAGTTTTTTGGTCAGGTAGTCCCGAATCGGATTTTCAAGGAATGTAACTTTTCGAGGAATTACGGTAGAGACATCCAGATACCGGCTGTTCACGGATTTGATTTCCACCGTGAACCGGATACTGTGATAGGCACCTTCTGCTTTTCCGAAACCAGTCATACTGAGCATATCCGGGTCTCCATCTTTTGGGGGAGAAAGTTAAGAATTTTTCCGGGACCAGGAAACGGAATTCATTTGTTTTTTAATGATTTATCCCGGGACCTGCCAGAGCATTTGTTCAAAAATACGGGTGAAGTCACCAATAATAAAAGAAAAAGATGTTGGTAAATGATTTATTCCATTATTAAATTTTCAAGCTTGAAACGCAGTCCCGGAAATGTTTTGAGCACAATCATGGTGGCTCCGGGTGAAGAGAGTCACATAAACGGAGGAATACGATTTGAAAACGTATACGGCAAAACCGTCAGAGATCGAACGAAAGTGGTTTATTATTGATGCCACTGATCTGGTTTTGGGTCGCTTATCCAGTGAGGTTGCCCAGATATTGAGGGGCAAGCACAAACCGACCTTCACCCCCCACATGGATACGGGGGATTTTGTGATTATCATCAATGCAGAAAAGGTACGGTTAACGGGAAACAAAGAGTTGTACAAGCAATATTTTCGTCATACGGGATATCCGGGGGGAACCCGGTACACGTCCCTGAAGGAATTGCGTTCAAGCCATCCTGAAGAAGTTATTACCCGTGCCGTCAGGGGTATGCTTCCCCATACCCGTTTGGGTCGACAGCTAATCAAGAAGCTGAAGGTATACCGCGGACCTGAGCATCCTCATCAGGCACAGATGCCCGAAGTCCTGAATTTAAAGAAGGAGTTAAGTGACAATGCTTAAGAACGAATATATTGCTGTTGGCCGCCGAAAATCTGCAGTCGCCCGGGTACGGATTCGTCCCGGTACCGGTCAAATCATCATCAACAAACGGCCTCTTGAAGAGTATTTTGGGCGTGAAACATCCCAAATGATAGTGAGACAGCCGCTGGAGTTAATCAAATTCGGGAACGCGTATGATATCATTGTCAGCGTTCAGGGTGGAGGTCCCACTGGACAGGCTGGCGCAATTCGTCACGGACTGAGCAGGGTATTGACACAAGTGAATCCCGAATCACGGCCGGTCTTAAAATCTGCAGGTTTTCTGACCCGTGACCCGCGTCGTGTAGAACGGAAGAAATACGGTCTGCGTGGCGCCCGTCGTGCATTCCAGTTCTCGAAACGTTAACGGTTTTTTGGAGATCTCATGAATACAATTACCATTGAAACATTATTAGGAACCGGTGCCCATTTCGGTCATCTGGCCTCAAAATGGAATCCCGCCATGAAAGATTATATCTTCATGGAGAAAAATGGGATTCATATTATTGATTTGAAAAAAACCATTCAGGCCTTGGAAGAAGCGGCTGAATTTGTGAGTAACCTTTCCCGTCAGGGAGGAGAAATTCTTTTTGTGGGGACCAAGAAGCAGGCCAGATCTGTGATTGAAGATGAAGCCATCCGAAGCAAGAATCATTACATCACCGAACGCTGGCTTGGCGGGACCCTGACCAATTTTGTAACCATCAAGCGGTCTATCCGACGGATGATGCAGTTGCAAAGGGACAGTGAAAGTGATGATGCATGGACCAATCTGACCAAGAAAGAGATTTTGGGACTGATGCGGGAAAAGGAGAAGTTGGAGTCCCTGCACCGGGGAATCAAGGATATGAAAAAGCTCCCCGATGCGCTTTTCATTGTGGATACAGTCCACGAAAAGATTGCCGTGGCAGAAGCCCGGAAACTGGATATCCCCATCATTGCCATACTGGATACCAATGCCGATCCATCGGTGATTGATTATCCCATACCGGCCAATGATGATTCCATCCGCACCATTCAGCTAATCACCCGCCGCCTGGCCGATGCAGCCCTGGAAGGGAAAAGCGGTAAAAAAGAGAAAACTGAAGAAAAAACAGAAGAAAAAATTGAAACAGCCCCAAAAGAAAAATCTCAGGGCGTAGCTGAAGCAGATATTGAAAAAGAATCTGTCGCTAACGTGGAAGAGGTTGACTAAAAAGGAGTCAGGAATATGACCATAACAGCCGCGATGGTAAAAGAGCTTCGGGATAAAACCGGTGCCGGAATGATGGACTGTAAAAAAGCTTTAAATAAAACAGACGGCGATCTGGACAAAGCCGTTGATTACCTTCGTGCCCAGGGAATTGCAAAAGCTGAAAAGAAAGCATCCCGGTCTGTCAATGAAGGGTTGATACATGCCTATATTCATCAGGGCAGCAAACTGGGAACACTGGTCGAAGTCAATTGCGAAACCGATTTTGTGGCAAATACACCGGATTTTCAGAATTTTGTTAAAGATGTGGCCATGCAGATTGCCGCTTCCGCTCCCCTGGCAATCACCCGCGAAGATGTGGACCCTGCAATCATTGAACGGGAAAAGGCCATTTACAAAGCACAAGTCATCCATGAGGGAAAACCTGAACATATCGCCGAAAAAATTGTCATTGGCAAACTAGAAAAATTCTATAAAGAAAATGTTCTTTTGGAACAGCCTTTTTTCAAAGATCCCGAAAAAAATATTGAGACTTACCTGAAAGAAACCATTGGCAAACTGGGTGAAAACATACAGATCGCCCGTTTTTCACGGTTTGTTTTGGGAGAAAACAACTAATTTATCCCCCATAAGCAAAGGAGTCTGTTGTGTCAGACCTTCCTTACCAACGGATTTTATTAAAGCTGAGTGGAGAGATCCTGGCCGGTGAAAACGGAACGGGGATTGATCCCTCCGTTGTCTCTTATTTTGCCAGAGAGATTAAATCAATCGTTGACCAAGGCCTCGAGGTCTGCCTGGTGATTGGTGGCGGAAATATCTTCAGAGGTGGTGCCAATACCCGGGATATTGAAAGAGTCACCGGCGATTATATGGGAATGCTGGGAACCGTGATCAATGCCCTGGCCATTCAAGATGCCCTGGAGAAATCCGGTATCCCAACGCGGGTTCAATCGGCGATCAGTATCACTCAGGTTGCCGAGCCTTTTATCCGAAGGAGGGCTATGCGACACCTGGAAAAAGGGCGGGTGCTGATTTTTGCCGCGGGGACTGGAAATCCTTTTTTCACGACCGATTCAGCTGCAGCCCTTCGTGCTGCTGAGATGAATGTAGATGCTCTCCTCAAAGGAACTAAAGTTGATGGTGTGTATGATAAAGATCCGGTTACCCATACAGATGCTGTTCGTTTTACAAGTCTCAGCTATGAAGAAGCCATTGAGCGGAATTTAAAAGTTATGGATATGAGCGCCATTGCTCTGTGCCGTGAAAACAAGATCCCCATTATTGTCTTTAATTTTAAAGAACCCGGACACTTGCTTAGAATCATCAAGGGTGAACCAATCGGTACAATTTTAGGAGGTTAAGTATGCTGGAATCATTGTATAAGGAATGCAAAGCCAAAATGGATAAATCCGTTGAAGTAATTCGTCACGAGCTGGCATCCATCCGGACAGGCCGGGCTTCCACAGCCCTGCTGGACGGGATCAAGGTGGAATATTACGGCAATCCCACCCCCCTGAACCAGGTCGCCAATATTACAGTTCCCGAAGCAAGGCTCCTGGTGATTCAACCGTGGGAAAAAAATATGCTTCCTGTGATTGAAAAAGCGATTTTGGCCAGTTCCCTGGGACTTACACCGGCAAATGACGGTCAGGTTATCCGCCTTCCCATCCCCCCCATGTCTGAAGAACGACGAAAAGATCTCTCCCGTGTGGTAAATAAGATCGCTGAAGAAGGACGGATCAGCATCCGTAACGTCCGCCGGGAATTCAACGACCACATCAAAAAAATGGAAAAGGACAGTGAGATATCCAAAGATAATGCGGCAGACGCCCTAGATGAAATTCAGAAAATTACAGATGAACATATTGCTAAAATTGATGAAATTTTTGAATTGAAAGAAAAGGAAATACTGGAAGACCGTTTTTGACGAATTTACATGAGACCTGAATCCTTTGAATCAACCATTCCCCAAATGCCCCTGAAAAGAAAAGCCCCGGTGAGTATATCCCGGGGCTTTTCAATTTCTATCGGGTGCTTCCTTGTATAAAAATACGACATCAAAAAAACTGATGAAATTTATAGCTTAAGCTTTCTCAAATCATCTTTCAACATCTTTAGGTCATTCAACCAATCCTCAATATCCTGTTCGTGTTCCAGTTCATCATTGAGGATATTTGTAGCAATCTGCCAGGTTGTGTGATCTTTCCCATGGGTATAATCCGCAATTTCCTTGTATCGTTTGATTGCACACTGTTCCCCATTGAGATTTTGCTTCAGAATGGCTTCAATGTATGGATCGCTGGGAGCCTCATAGGCACAACGGCTCAGTTTGAACCATTCTTCCGGATGAATTACGGGATCACCACCCAGCTGAATAATCCGGTCTACAACCATCACGGCATGACTCAGCTCTTCATCAGCATGTGTCAACAGCTCCGGTTCCACTTCAGTCCGCATGGGGCCTTCAATCAAACGTGCACCAATCCAGTACTGATAATAGGCTAACCACTCTTCAGACAATGCTTCATTCAACTGACGAATCAAATCCTTGACATCCAAAGATCCCAGAATACCAACGCCTTTTTCACCCATCATAACCTCCTAACTGTTTATTTTTAATTGTTTAAAATCCATGTAGAATGTAACGAATCACTAAAAGAGAATCAATTCAATTTAAAAAAGTTGTTTTGCAGACGAATTGTCACAACAATTATAGGAATATTTTGTTGGATTAATTATCCTCTTCCTGATAATCCACATCCACAATATCCTCTTTGGGAATATCATCCCGGTAGGGATTCTGCTCCGGTTTTTGGTTCTGGATGGGAGGATTTTTCTGATGTTTTTCCAGCCATCGAATCAGTTCAGGTCGGATCCAGCGCCTGTAGACAATCACCATGACATAGATGGCAATCATATATCCAAGAAAGCGTGTCATGAAAATTCCCTTACCGGCCGGTATAACTTGGTACCTGCCGGTGGTGTTTGAATGGTTTTCAAAATCTCCGCCAAATCGTCCTCATTATGGACGAAGTCTATATCTGTTGTATTGATAATCAGCAAGGGAGTTTCATTGTATCTGAAAAAAAACTGATTATACATCTGATTCAGGGCTTCAATGTACTCTTCATCCATATTCTTTTCAAAATCTCGTCCCCGCTTGGTAATATTTTGCATCAGGCGTTCCGTATCCGCCTGGAGATAGATAACCAGATCCGGTTTGGGAATCTGCCGGATCAGGAGATTCAGCATCTGATCATACAGCATGAGTTCCTTTTCATTCAGATTTAGATAGGCAAAGAGCTTATCCTTGATGAACAGATAATCTGTCACCAGGTTTTTATGGAAAAGCTCCGTTTGAAAAAGCTCCATCTGCTGACGATACCTGCTTAAAAGAAAAAAAATCTGCGTCTGAAAAGCATACCGGTCCCTGTCTTTATAAAAGTCGCTGAGAAAAGGATTGTCTTCAAATTTCTCCAGCACCAGGCGAGCATTCAAGCGCTGTGCCAGGATTTTGGCCAGGCTGGTTTTTCCTACTCCAATAACACCTTCAATCGCAATATAATAGGCAGGTCTCTGCATTCAAATTTTCTCCACGCGTGATTGATCAGGACACTCGTTTAAAAAGTCCTGAATCGTTTTTCCCGTCCCAGGAACCATATAATTTAAGGCAATTTCCCTCATAGGCTCTAATACAAATTTTCGAGATGCAAATTCCCGATGGGGAACAACCAGATTTTTCCGGCAGATGGTTTTATCACCCCAAAATAAAATATCTATATCCAGGGTGCGAGGTGCGTAGCGTCGTTTTGAATTCCGAATTCGTCCGAATGCTTTTTCGGTCTGGTGGATAATCTGTAAAAGTGCCTGGGGAGATAAACGGACGGCAAAATGGGCAACGGCATTGATAAAATCAGGCTGGTTTGTATCGTATAACGGTTCAGTTCGGTAAAAAGAACTGACCTGAATCAAAGAGATTTCATCCCGGGAGGTGAGCGCCTTGAGGGCTCGTTGAATGGTTTTTTGCACATCGCCTACATTTCCACCAAAACCAAGATAAACCTGGCTATCTGGAACATTCATCGTGTGATTTCAACTTCTACTGTATCTAAAACGCCTTTGATCGGCACATTGGGTTTACGAACCCGGGCTGTTACTTTCAGCACTTTGGGATATTTCTCTTTAATGGATTTGCACATCTCACCGGCAAGGGCTTCAATCAGGTAGTACTTTCTGGACGTTACCAGATTATGAATCAAAAGATAAATGGATTCATAATTCACGGTATCGTTAAGTTTATCTGTTTCAATAGCATTATTCAAATCACAAAACAATTCCAAATCCACTTCAAAACGTCCCCCCCACTCTTTTTCGTGGGCTTCAACACCATGAAATCCATAAAAAACCATATTTTTCAGACGGATAATGTCATTCATCGTTTCCCCCAGTTTAGCTTTTGTCGCAATACATCGAAATAGCTGTAATCCGAGCACCGGATAAGCCTGACCTTATGGTTTGCTTTACGAATAATGATTTCACCGTTTTTACTCAGGCGTTCCACATGTTGGCCATCGGCGGTCAGATAGGCCCCTTGGGGTACTTCCTCAAAGGTAATCCGGATTATCCGTCCAGCATCAATCACCATGGGTCTTTGGCTTAGAGTGTGGGGACAGATGGGATTAATGATGATGGCGGGGACGTCGGGTGTGAGGATTGGACCACTACTGGAAAGTGAATAAGCTGTAGATCCTGTGGGGGTGGAAATAATCAGTCCATCCGCCAGATAGCTGTTCATAAAATCTTCATCAATTTCAACTTTAACCGTCATCATTCGGGGTGAAAGTCCTTTAAACAAGACCATATCGTTGAGTGCATACTCACAGGTACACCCTTTGCCGTTACGGATTTCGCCATTCAGCACCATCCGGTCATCCAACAGCAGTTCCCCCTGGAGGATTTTATCCATTTTCTCCCGGTAATCATGACGGGAGAGTTCAGCCAGGAAACCCAGTTCACCCATGTGGAAACCCAGGATGGGTATTTCACGCGGACCGATACGCCGGGCTGCATTCAGGATGGTTCCGTCTCCACCCAGGGTGATCATGGCCTGAGACTCTTCCAAAAGTTTTTCCAAAGGTGAATATCTACAAGAAGAGAGAGCAGGGATCTTTTGAACAATCTCCTCATCCAGGGTAAAATCAACCCGTTTTGACTCGAGATAGGCACAAAATTCTTTCAAGATAGGACTAATGTCCCGAATTTTCCGGCTGTTGGCCAATATCCCGATCCGTGAAAACTTATTCAAAGGCCGTTTCCTTTTCTTCGCTCAAGTTTTCCGATATCACCTGCAATTTTTTTCGGGCATCTTCCAGGACTTTCCGGCAGGTTTTGCTCAGGGCTACCCCTTCCTCGTAGAGAGCAAGCATCTCTTCCAGAGGGACATCCTCTGTTTCAAGGCGTTTGAGAATTGCTTCCAATTTGGCCAGAGATGCTTCAAAACTTTCATTTTTTTCTGTCATAGTCACTCCGAATTAAGAACTTCCCCCCGGAAATCTCCATCGTGCATCAGTACAGTAAAACGGTCTCCGGGATGGGCGTCATTTTTCGATGTATATGCTTTACCGTTCGGACCTTTGATCACGGCATACCCTTTTTTCATAACTTCTCTGGGGTGTGTCAGCTGAAGGGTTGTATCCAAATGTTCCCAATGGTGGCTAAGTTCAGTAAAAGACCGGTTGACTTCATGATTCAGGCGACCAATAAGTCCGTCAATTTTTTCAGTATACCGGTGAATGGTTGCATCCGGCAGGCGTGTGGTATAGCGATGAGAGAGATATTGCAGGCGGTCTTCTGCCTGGCGCAGGATATTTTCGGCGGCACTGGTCAGGCGGGTTTCAGCTTGGTTCAAATAGAGAATGATTTCCTTCCAGCCCCTGCAGGCAATTTCAGCGGCATTGGTGGGAGTACTAGCCCGATAATCCGCCACAAAATCCAGAATGGTAAAATCCGTTTCATGTCCAATTCCCGAAATGACGGGTATGGGATAATCATAGATCGTACGGGCCAATATTTCCCGGTTAAATTCCCACAAATCTTCGATGGAACCCCCGCCCCGGATAATCAACACCAGATCCACATCCTTCATGAGAAGAACCTTTTTCAATGCCTGAATTACAGATTCCGCTGTGCCGTGCCCTTGCATACGGGCAGGGATCAACCAGCGGTTTACATGAGGAGCATATTGTAAAAATATTCGTTCGGCATCCTGAAGTCCTGCAGCCGTTTCGCTGGAAATGATAGCAATATTCCGGGGGTACAAAGGGATTGGCTTTTTATGGTCCTCATCAAACAGTCCCTCTTTACGCAGTTGTTTCTTCAGCGCTTCAAACTGTTCATACAAATTTCCTACACCGGCAGGCTGCATACTATCCACGGACATTTGATAGCGTCCATGGGGTGGATACACACTCAGTCGGCCGGATGCCACCACATGATCCCCCACTTCGGGGCGAAACGTTAAAGAGTAGGTATAGGTCCGCCACATCACACAGGGAAGCATTGCCCCCTCATCTTTCAGGGTAAAATAGATGTGACCGCTTCCATGATATTTGATCTCGGATATCTCGCCTTCCAGGGTAAAGGTCCCCATCGATTCCAAGCGGACTTTAATCAACTGGGTTATGTCTGATATGGTGTAAATTTTATCCATAAATACAAAAGCAGCACTTCTGGGTTGAATATCCGAAAAAGTGCTGCACGATCTTCGTCACATGTGAATCGAAAAAATGTGCCGGGACCCATCGGATATCCGGCATAATTCATTAGCTTTTACGTTTTTTATGACGATTTTTTCTGAGGCGCTTTTTCCGTTTATGATTACGGATCTTTCCTTTTTTGCGTTTTTTCCCACAAGGCACTAATCGTTCTCCTTATCTTGAGAATGTTTCATGTTTTTATCGACAGCTTCTTTCAACATTTTAGAGGGCTTAAAGACAGGTACATAGCGTTCCGGTACCGGAACTGCTTCTCCGGTCCCTGGATTTTGCCCGATTTTGGATGCCCGTTTTTTCACACTAAAACTTCCAAATCCTCTGAAATCCACGCGATTCCCTTCCATTAAGGCATCGGAAACGGTAGACAGGAATCCATTAATGACAGCTTCCGTTTCGACTTTCGTCAGGCCGGTCGCCATGGAAATGATATCTACAATATCCGCTTTTGTCATAATACAACCCCTCTTATTTATATATCATCTGAGGTGACGGTGACGGTATCAGTGAACCGATCCACCGGCTTATATCCCCAAAGACTACATCGTAAAATGTAATCTTTTCTTTTTTGGGTCGAATGATAGATGGCTTTTCTTTCAGGTTTAACTGCCGGGTTAAATCCTCTATTCCATCCTCCAGGGTACCCAGGTGGTCAATGAGTCCCAGTTCCAACGCCTGCCGGCCTGTATAAACCCTGCCATCAGAGAGTTTTTTTACGGTTTCTTTGTCCATGGACCGGGCATCGGCCACGGCAGATATAAACTGGTCGTACACATCATCCACCAGTTCCTGATAATAACGCCTGTCCTCAGCCGTAAAATCCCTGAAAGGCGAGCCCGTATCCTTGTATTCCCCACTTTTCACCACATGCATATCCACACCGATTTTATCCATCACCTCCGTCCATTGGGGAAAATCCATGATGACCCCGATACTTCCAGTAAGGGTTCCGGGTAAAGCATAAATGGAATCCGTCGCCAGGGCTACGTAATACCCGCCACTGGCACCCAAAGAACTCAACACCGAGATCACGGGATAATCGTATTCTTCCTTGATGCGTTTTACGGCATAGTAGAGTTCCTGGGATGCGGCGGTTCCGCCGCCGGGACTGTTGATATGGAGAATCAGGGCTTTCAGATCACGGATGGAGCTAATTTCCTCCAGATCTTCAAGAATAGGCTCTGAACTCAGGATGGTTCCCTGGATTTTCACAACACCTATCTGATTCCCCCGGGCAAGGGATACACCGGTCCTGTTTTGCCGAACCAAGGTATTGAACATCCATACCGCCGCAATAAAGAGCAGTGCCGTGATAATCCAGTCACTTCGTTTCATCGCAGTCTGATTTTATCTCCGGGGTAAATACGGGATGGGTTGATCTCCGGGTTTAATTGCTTCAGCCGGTTTACAGACACACCCGTTTTCTGGGAAATTCGATGGAGTGAATCTCCCCGCTGTACGGTATACATATTATTTTCAGCCTGGGCAATATCACTTTTGGGAACCCATAAAACCAGTCTTTGTCCAGGATAGATATATTGTCCGTAGCGTAGATTGTTCCAGTGCCGGATATTGGAAGCCCGGGTTCCATACCGTTCGGCAATGTGCCCCAATGTATCATTTTTTCGGACAGTATATATTATTTTTTCATTTTTCGATGAATAATCCGGCAGGGACTGGGAAGAGGCCACGGTTTCACTGTATCCGGGGTTGGGAATCGTCAGGCGCTGACCGATAATAATCGGCTGATTGTTCCTGAGCTGGTTGGCAGTCATAATATCCCGGATCGGCACATTGTACAAGCGGCTGATACGGGTCAGGGTATCCCCCCGCCGGACCACATGGGTTGAATACTGGACGGTGTGGACCGTATTAAAGGATTCCAAAGCATTGCTAACCGTTTCCCGCTTACCTTTTGGCAGGCGAATGGTATAGGTGTAATTAGGCGTGGAATGACGTCGCAGGTCGGGATTCAATTCTTTTAATTCCTGATATTTCATTCCTGCCACCCGGGCGATACTTTCCAGTTCAACACTTTTATCAATAGACAAGGTATCATAGGTCCAATAGTTAGGTGCTGTTTGAGGAACAGTAAAGCCATAGGCCTCGGGATCCCGGGATATGATAGCTGCAGCCAGAAAAGTAGGGACATAATTCCGGGTTTGTTTGGGCAAACTGTACATTTTCCAGAAATCCCGGGTCTGATCCCGCTGAATTGCCCGGTGAATCCGTCCCGCCCCTGCATTGTATGCCGCCAATACCAGGTACCAATCGCCGAATTCATTGTACAGATCTTTCAAATGTCGCGCAGCGGCATCGGTGGCTTTCACCGGATCCCGGCGTTCATCCACCCAATAGTCTCTTTTCAAACCATAAATTTTCCCGGTAGAATACATAAACTGCCACAAGCCCACAGCCCTGGCATAGGAATACGCATTGGGTTTAAATCCGCTCTCAATCATGCTCAGGTAAATCAGTTCTTCCGGCAGGTTGTATTGCTTTAAAATTTGTTTGTAAAGAACTTCATATTCACCCATCCGGTTCAGCCAGACCTGAAAACTTTCCCGGCCCTGGTTCTGAAAGAAACGGATCAGGCTTTCCACCCGGGAATTGGAAATGATAGGAATGTGCCCATCCCGGTCGTCAATCACTTTAAAATTTTCAATGTCCATATCTTCTGCCAGATATTCCATGGACTCCCGGAGGTCACTGACGGAAAACTGATCATGAAGAGAAACTGCTTCCGGTGCAAAATCCTGAAAATCATGTATCAGGCGTTCGGTAAAATGAGTCATCTCTTCATATTGGATGGGATCGAGGTTGTTGAAGACTTCAATATCCGACAGGGCTTCAAAGGTCAGTTTCAGCTGGAGCTGAACTTCAAAGGTATCGGCGAAATGTTCGGCAATCAGGGCATTGGCAAAGTGAATTTTTGCTTCATTAAACAGAGCTTCAAAACGGTCTGCTTCATAAAGTGTTTCAGCCATAACCGTTGTATCAGTATAGATCGAATCAATACTTTTCACTGCTTCAATGGGTTTTTCGATCGGTTCGTCCAAAGATTCATGGGTTGCATAGGCGTGGGCAAATACAAGAACCGGGACACACACACTCAGAATCAATTTTGAATACGTCTTCATAATACCTCATATTTCAGTTAAGAAAGATACCTGTAACTACCCACAAAGTCAACGATTATGGGCAACAACCTTCCATTCTTTTCCTTACATTTTTTTTAGAATGCTGCTGGTGGATTTCCCTTTATGATAAGGCAATGTCATCACTTTTCCACCCCAGCTGACAATTTCCCGGGCGCCAACGATGGTATCTGGTGTATAATCTCCACCTTTCACCAGGATATCCGGCTTCAGCCAGGTGATAATCTCAAGGGGGGTTTCCTGTGAAAAGGGAACCACCAGATCCACTGCGGATAGGGCCAATAATATTTCAGCACGGTCATTTTCGTTTTGAACCGGCCGGCCGGGACCTTTGAGTTTCCGCACGGACGCATCCGTATTGAGTCCGATCACCAGGTGATCTCCAAGGGCTGCTGCTGCTGCCAGATAACGGATATGCCCTACATGAAGGATGTCAAAACACCCATTAGTAAAGACAACTGTTTCGCCATTCTGCTGCCAGGTACGGACCTGGTTCCGGGCGTTAGCCCAAATATCTTTCAGTTCTTCGGGAATCATCTATCCTCCCTGGAATTGCACAGGGGACACAGATCGGCCAGTTCCTGTGAACAAAAACGTTCGTAAATATACAGAATTCCCTGCTGATTTACCCATTTTCTCCGTAATGGATTTTTTTTATCCACACCGTGCCGGTTATAGAAGCGCCGGGAGAGCCGGTATTCATCAATAGAGATGGATTCAATTCCGTTCAGGATAGCTTCCCGCCTGCAGTCATCCGTGTTATCCATAGATGCCAGCAAGACCGGGACAAGGGCATTCATGGCAAGTTCAACGGAGAGAGTTTCTCCCGGTTCCCGGCAATCCGAACATCCGGACCGGAAAAACCGCTGCCAGAAACGTTTTGAAAATCCTTCTATCTGAATTTGTTCCAGGCAATAGGCATAGATGGATTTATGGTGCAATTTTCTCATAAAGGCTCCCAGCCATGCCAGCCGGTGCTCGGGATACAAGGCAGGTCGCACACCCATGCGGACCCACCGGAGATCCCGAGGGACCTTCAGATCTGCATATTTTTCATCCGGGAGCTGCCCGTCGTGGAATCCTCCCAGGTATTTCAGCAAAGGAATGATGTCATCCCCTTTCATATTTCCTGAAAAATAATCCTCCCAGGGAAAGGATAAAAAGAGCCGGTTAAACGCAGAACGATTGGCCTTTAATCCGGAGGATTGAAAGAGTCCCCACCAGCAAAGCAGGTCCAAACCAAAACGGGCAAGTCGACGGCGGATATAATCTACTTTCAGGTTCAAGCGTTTCATTCCGGATGATTTCAGAATCTGAAAAAAATCTTCCAGGTTTTCCCAGGCGGGTTGGCAGACCGCTTCAAAAGGCGTATCGTCCATCGCTTCATAGTTAGCCAAACATACCGGAATCTGTTTTTTTCGGCTGTTTACCACAATCCGCGAGTGATCGATGCGGGAAAAAATCACATGGAGCACGACCCGGTCGTAGGCAGGATCCCGGTGATGACCATGATGATACCAGTCCCCGTTTTGGTAATGGATTTCAATATCTCCCTCCCGGATCTTGTCTCCAATAAAAAGCAGGGCATCCCTGAAATCCGGACCTTCATGGCGATTCCAGGTTCCGGGACTCACCACCTGGATCAAGTCACCGTCAAGGGTTTCCAGTTTTTGTTTCCACAAGGATGTCACCCAAAGCTTTTGAAGTCTTTGCTCAGGAATATACACCCGGTCCGGTTCAAATAACTGTGAATACAATTCAATTTTCACGGCCAATAATTGTGCTTTCTTAAAAAATCTTTAAAAAGTGTTTCTGTGTGCTGCAAAAGTTTATCCCGGTCTTCAACTGTGAGATCCCGTGTTTCCAATGGGGGTAAAATATCCATGAGAACCTTGCCCTGTTGCACCCACAGGGATCCGACCGGTGTCACATCCCCTCCACCCCGGAGAATGACCGGCAGGATGGGAAGTTGATGTTCCAGTGCCAGTACAAAAGCCCCCTTTTTGAAAGGGAGAATTTTTTTACCCCCAAAACGGGTTCCCTCTGGAAACACACAGATTGAAAGATTGTGTTGTCGAAGTTTTTCAAAGGTAGAATTCATGGACTCAATGGCTTCATCACTTTTGGAGCGATCCACAAACGGGAAAAGGAGTTTTTTCATTACGAATCCCACCAAGGGTAATTTCAGCAAGCCATTTTTGGAGACCATCCGGAAATTGAGGGGGATTTTGGCAAAGATGACAAAAATATCCAGAGCACTTTCATGGTTACTGACAATCACATAGGAGGATTCACGGACATTCTCAATGCCGTGAATTTCCACCCGGATGCCTGCCGCCAGAAGATTCCACCGGGCCCAAAACCGAACAATTTTATTAAAAACGAGATGCTTAAAGGGAAAAGGGACAATTATCAGGGATGCCAGACTGCAAATGAGGGTTGACACAAGCAGATTGGCAACAGACCACAGAGATCGTAAAAAAGTGAAAAATCGGAGTATCATGGCATTTCCGGTACGGCATTAAATCGAATCTATGCGATGGTGTCAAAACCGGTATATTTTTTCAGAACATCGGGAATGCGGACGCTTCCGTCTTCATTCTGATAATTCTCCAGGATAGCAATGAGAAGCCGGGGTGTGGCCACGCCCGAACCATTGAGTGTATGCACAAAACGATTTTTACCGTCAGTATCCTTGAACCGGATCTGGCTTCGCCGGGCCTGAAAATCCTCGAAATTGCTGCAGCTGGAAACCTCAAGCCATTTTTCCTCAGCCGGGGACCAGAGCTCAATATCATAACACTTGGCGGCTGCAAAACTCAGATCGGCGGAACACAATTCCACCACCCGGTAAGGTAGTTCGAGTCTCTGAAGGATCACCTCAGCATGTCCCACCAGTTTCTCCAGGGTGTCATAGGATTCATCCGGATGACAAAACTGGACCAATTCTACCTTATTAAACTGGTGCAGGCGCTGAAATCCCCGGGTATCCTTGCCGTAAGAGCCGGCTTCACGGCGAAAACATCCCGAATAGGCAGTATATTTGAGGGGAAGATCTTCCAGGGGGATCATTTCTTCCCGGTGAATATTGGTAACCGGGACTTCAGCCGTGGGAATCAGCCACAAATCGTCTTCATCCAGATAATACATATCCTCTGCCATCTTTGGTAACTGTCCCGTTCCGGTGGCACTGGCAGAATTTACCAGGAACGGCGGATAGATCTCTGTGTAGCCATGTTCCAGGGTGTGTACATCCAGCATAAAATTCACCAAAGCCCGTTCCAGTCGGGCTCCTTTGCCGGTATACAGGGGAAATCCGCTTCCGCTGATTTTGGCACCCCGGTGAAAGTCAAAGAGTTTTAGAGATTCTCCCAATACCAGATGATCGTTGGGGGTAAAGGAAAAGTTTCGAAAGGTCCCATGACGGCGGACTTCCACATTGTCCTTTTCCGTCTGTCCCACAGGGACAGATTCGTGGGGTATATTGGGAAGACGCATCAGGTGATCCCGGATTTCTTCCTGCAATTCCATAATCCGCTGGTCATTTTCCTTGATCCGGGCACTGACCAGACGCATTTCCTGTATGTCAGCGGAAGCATCCAGTTTCTGCCGCTTTTTATCGTTAATTTGTCGTGTAACTGTATTTCTCAGATGCTTCAGATCATCGGTTTCTTTACTCAATTCCCGGTGACGCCTGTCTTTTTCCAGAAGGGTTTCCAGATCAGCGTCCACATTTTTTTTGCGCAAGGCTTCCGCAA
>JASGMP010000068.1 GCA_030156395.1 Fidelibacterota bacterium | reverse complement strand
TCACGGGTTTCATCATAAAAGGGCTTTCGCTAACTGTTTTGAACAAGTAGGCAAGTGCATTGCTACCTCAACAGGCGATTGAGGTCCGACCCGGTCACTTACACATTTAAGCACATAGGCCGGAATTTCATGCTTTCCGGCCCAATCCAGCACCACCCAGGCTTCCATATCTACAATATCCGCCCTGAATTGATGGATTAATTGACTTCTGAATTCATGTGAATTTTGGCTGTGACGTACGGTAATACAGGTGTTTACAGCCTGAATATCTAAGTGGATATTTGTGGGTTTCTGAATTTTTGTGTCCCATTGTGAGACAACCTGTTTCGGTACCACAAGATCACACGGTAATACATCATCCCGTAGAGATCCGCAAGTTCCCGCATTGACAATCTGAGAAATATTTATATTCGACGGAAGGGCATCCAATGCATGTAATACCGAGGCCGGACCAATACCCGTTTGTAACAGGTAAAAAGGGATTTCTTGCCACATAACTTGATACAAGTGCTTTCTTTTGCTTATGGAAAGGTGGCTTTTCACATCTACATTCCGGAAAATGTTCAACATTTCTGCTTTCAATGCAAATACAAGGAGCGTTTGGGGTATCATAAGGGCCATGGTATAACTTAGAATAATCTTTTCTACTTTTCCCTGTTTTTTAAAAAGGGAATCACAAAACAAATATCAATCACCCACATCATAAAAATAAATATAACTCTCTTTTAGCCTTTTTTCGGATCTTCTTTTTTTATTTAACCTCTTCCCAACGGTTATCCACTGAAGTTTTTTCCAGGCCGTTATGCTCGATAATATATTCCTGGAGCGCCTGGCGAATCATGATGCCAGTATCGAGACGTTGTTCTTCGGGAATTTCCGTCACCCGCCCATAGCCGGAATTTCCTTCAGCCAGGTAATCGGATATCGCCATTGTATAGGTCGCGTTAGGATCAAAGGGTTTTCCCTGGATGGAATGAATCGTGACCCGATCTCCGTTAGGTTTACGGCGATCCACTGTTACCTGAAGACCGCTCACCAGCATTCCCCTCGAATTCCCTGAAACACGATCTTCGATTAGCCGGTCAATAAAAGAACCGGAAACTTGGAATACCGTAATATTATTCCCAAAAGGAAGGACATTGAAAAGATCTGCCGGAGTCAGGGGACCTGCATTTAAATCGGCACGGACACCCCCGAAATTAGAAAAGGCCACATCGGCACCGGCAATGGTGGTCATTGCATCACAAATCATATTTCCCAAAAGAGATTGACCTTCAGAGCTTCGTCGAATCGGTTTGGATAAAACCGTTAAAACCTCATGAAATCCTTCTTCGGCTTTGGCCTTTTCCGCAGAGAGGATGGAGTCGGCTTTTTTGTCCAGCCAGAATTCATCCTCAACCATGGTAATCAAAGCACTGTTATCGACGGCATAATCATAGCCTGCCAGCTCTTTGGTTTTTTTATGAATATAGATATTGACATGCCCCACATTGGTTCCGTTGGCATAATTCTGAAAAATCAGGGTATGGTTGACCGGATCCACATAAGGTTCATAAAACCCTTTGTGTACATGACCGGAAAAGATGATATCAATACCGGGCGTCATGGCTGCAATTTCCAGGGCATTTGGGCCGTGTTTATCCGGTTGAATGGCCTTTTGCCTCATGTCTTCCAGAAGTTTTTGATAAGCCGCTTCCCGGTCGTAGGGTGTCCAGGCATGGGTTTCAACGATGATAATATCGGCTCCCATCTCTTTTAACCGAGGGACCCATGTTCGGGCTGTTTCTATTTCAGGCAAAAAGGTGAGTCCGGCCACATGTTCCGGAAAGCTCAGATCCGGTGTAACCGTCGTAGAAATTCCCAGGATGGCGACTTTTATTCCGGCCGCATCCACCATCACATAGGGTTTCAGATAATCTGGAATCCGTCCGGTAGAATCCTGAATAATATTGGCTCCGAGGAAAGGAAAATTTGCCTGTGCTGCCCGGGCCTTGAGCACATCCAGACCCAGATCAAAATCATGGTTTCCGACGGTCATGGCATTATATCCGGCCATATTCATATACTTGATCACCGCTTCTCCTTCGGTACGGGTTCCGATGGGACGGCCTGAAAAAAAATCACCGGCATCCACGACAAGCACAGGCGTATTTTCTTTTTCCGCTTTTTCACGTACCGCATTTATATAATGGACCGCCGCCGCACCCCCTCCAATAAGGGGAGGAAACTCGGGATTCATAAACCGGGCTTCCATCCGGTCTACCCCTCCATGAATATCATTGGTGAAAATAATGGTGATTTTTTGATATTCTTTTTCAGGATACTCCCGGTTTCCCCACAATCCGGAAACAGAGATCAGAATAAAAAACAAGATGTATGTGAATCGTCGCATAAGCCTTTCCCGTTTTGATTTACAGGGAATACGTCAGGGTTGCCATGACGCGTACCCCGGCTTCCCGAACCTTATCCCGGGTAACCCGGACTTCTCCTTCGATGGGGAACAGGTCGTTATAATGGTAAATAGATTCATACCAGGACACATTCAGGTCCAGAACCAATGTTTCAATCTGATAACCTGTCCCGAAATGGATTTCACTTAAGTTCAATTCATTCCGGACGGGGCTTTCGGTATATGAAAAACCGGCCCGCATGGGAATTCCGGAAGAAAATACATGTTCGACGCCGACTTTTAAAGCCCAGCAATGATCCCAATCCGGCGAAAACGTCGTGGTATCCGCCCCCTGATATTCATTTTCAAGTCCTCCCCACAAAGTCAGATCCGCCTGGGCAAAGAGTTCTGTTTTTAAAATGTTTTCCGGAATATACCGGAGGCCTATAGATAAGGCGTTGGGGCGTTGGACTGTTTGTTTGACAATGGACCTGTCCACCGTATAGGCAGGCATCATCAGCGAACTGTCCATATAGGCCACAACACCGGGGTTTTCGAATTCAACTTCTCCAGCCAGGGTATAGGCCAGTTGAAGGGTGTGTCGCTTTGTCAGATTAAATACCAGTCCAGTCCGAAAATCCATGCCTCCCTGAAAATCTGAATCAAACAGGGAGTATGTTGTTGTATCCGATGCCAGCCGGTCATCAGGTCGGTCAATCACCGTTACACCGAATCCCCGTTCAATGTGATTCCCGATAAGCGTTGTTGCACTGGCGCCAATCTGAAACCATTCAAATGCAGCAGGAGACCAGGCCGCTCCCACACTCAGGCCATTGATTTGCCCCGAAAAAGTCATTTGATGATACCCAACCAAGGGATCCCGGTTATAATCGTATGTGGCGCTGCGGATTTCTTCTTCATAGGTGTAATTAAGATTCTTGATGGGTGCATATCCCAGCATAACAGACCAGTTGCTGCGCCCATATCCTGCAAAAAAACCGGCATCAGAAATCCAGTAGCGGTTGTGCACATAATCGTTATCTGTCAGAAAATCACCGAACGTATCCTGAACAGGAAATGAACGCCGCTCCCGGAGATGCCATCCTTTACCGGTCAGGGCAAGGCGAAAGCCCGGTATATCTACAGCAACTGCAGGATTGGAGGTAATGGCAGATGGATGCCCCCACTCCGCCAGGGCTGTTCCACCCAGGGCGTTGGCCCGGGCGCTGTGATACGGGTTGCTGTTTAAAAGTACGTTGGAATAAAATGTCTGACCATGGGCCAGGGAAGCAATCAGCAGAATGCCTGCCAGGATTTTCATGTGTCTTGTCCTATATATTTCTTTTCTTTTCATGAATAGCTCCGTTCATTCAACACGACATTAAAACCGGTAATCCAGCTGGATTCTAAAATCATTGTAGGTCTCCCGTGCCGTAATATCCGTAATTTCATAGTCACCAGACTCTGTAGGTACAATACCTCCTACATAATTATCCATGGTACCATGGCGGTCAAAGGAGTATTTAAAGCGGGCAGACAGGTTGGGACTCAACCTGGAGAAAAAGGCGATCCAACCGTGGAAGGCTTCTGAATCGGCGTTAAAAACGCGGAAATCCGTATCCTCAAAATTCCAGATAAATCCTTCATAGATCATCATTTGTCCCATAATTTTGAAACGATCATTGAAATTGTGTGTCACCTGGGCGGCAATGGCCTTGCTGGGACTTCCGGCATTTCCTACCATGGAAGTTCCTCCGGCAGTATTGGCTGTCAATCGGGGGCGGGGGTTAAAAGCTGTATATCCTGTTGCCAGCAAAAGACGGAGTTCATTGTAACGGGACATGCGCATAACGCCTTCCAGACGGGTTTCCGTGGACTCGTATCCCGTAGGGGCAAACATGTTCTGACCACCCCGGCTCTGCCACTTTTGCCGCAGGCGGAAACGGTAATTAAACACAGGACGATATTCCAGGTTGAAAACCAAGCGATTATATTTGGACTGATCCGCAACCCGGGTCCAGATATCATGTTCAACCGTCATGACAAACTGACGGTGAAATTGATAGCGCAAGTTGTAATAAAATCCCTGCTCTGCCTGGGGTTGTGACGCTCCGGTGTAGAGAAATCCCAGAGAAGGATCTTTCAAATAGAAAACATCCTCGAAAATGGTACTTTTATACCGCTGGTAATTGGAAAAGGATCGCTGGTAGGGATTGTCATACGCCAGATCATAATCACGGTAGAGAAGGAGGATATTAAAATTATCAAACTGCCAATACATATTCACAACCCAGGCCATGGGGTCATCCTTTACATCAAATACGGCCCCGTCATGGTCCAGAATGCCGATTTCACCCTGGAGCACCAGGTTTTTATAAACCGTGGAAAAATCCCCGCCCAGGACTCGTCTGTAGGATTTTGCTTCTCCCCAGAGGTTTGATTCACCACTGTTTTCATAGATGGATGCAATTTCCGTATCGGCGGAATTTCCCAAATGGTTCAGATAATATCCCATATTTTCCGGTGCGACGACTGATTGGATTTGAAAATCTTTTTCCCGGTCATACAAACTTTCATAGGCCGTAATGCCCACATGTGTGCTTGTATTCACCCGCCACCGCAAATTGGATCCATAAAGCAGTTCATCCACTGTCCGGGTCAGGGGTTCTGAAATCTGTCCATTCAGTCCATATTCATACCGGGGTTCCATCCGGATAAGCATGGAAAAGGTTTCATCCGCATTCAAGACGGCATCACGGGATTCAAAACTCACAAAAGGAGTAAAATACAGAGATTTCCATTGAAATTCCCCTGTCAGGCCGCGAAGGGGTACATAGGTGTTTTTGGAAACATCACCTGAAATACCATACAATCGCTTCCGCCAACCATAGCCGCTTTTCCGGGGGGTAAAATAATCCACCGATTCCATAATCACACCCTGGCCAAAAGCCGCCACATAATTTCCGGCAATCAGTTTATTCACGCGAAATTCACCATTTGGGACCGGTTCGTAGGATAAAAATGCTTTTACTCGGGGAATCCGGCCCAAAGACCCCAGCTGATAATATTCATCACTTTGCCCCAGGGGACGGTTATACGAGAGCCCGCCGGACCAAGAATTTCCTTTGTGAATTAAAAGCTTGTGATAAATATCCAGGGGCGTTGTTCTTGACTGGAAAATCTGAAGGGATTCTGCATCTTCGTCGGGGACTATGTTTTGCTGGGAATTTTTTACCGTGGCATTGTAATATCCGTGCCAGCCTTTATCCTCATCATCCGTAAAGCGGACATAATCGCCGATATTGCTATAACCGTAATAGGAGAGGCCTTCAATACTCCGGAGATCTCTGGCTGACATAATGGATTGATCTGAGGCGATGAATTTTTCCACAGCCACCGCATCTACGGGAGACACACCGGGCAAATTCATAAAATCGAAATAATCCATCCGGTTCACATTTTCAGGTGAACTCAAAAGCCGGATCCATTCTTCCACCAGTCCTTCTGACGATCCTTCAGAAAATGCCATCCGCTCAAGCAGATAGTAATTATCCTCAAAGCGCTGTTCTTCTGCTGTCAAAAGTATGGGGAAAACGGCCACCTGTTTTTTCAGCAGCACAAACTCTTCATGGCTGACTCCATCCAGGGTTGATAATTCATAGATGTTTTCAAATCCGCCGTGATAAAGTCTATAATCCAAAATGGCGTCAACGGCCTGGTCTGAGAGACCGAGTTCATACAGGGCGTTTGCGTCCATCGTGTTTAAATCGGGTTTTGCAGCAAACAGGAGGGTCATGTTCAGAAGGAGGATGGATATCACACGCCATATTTTCCATGTGTTATTCATCAGCATTACCGGTCTTGTTGTTTCATCTGAAAATGGAGGGAAAACATATGTGTCAGAGGCAAAACAGGGTGAGTAAGCAGGGCATAATCCACATGTCCCCAATCCGTATGGATACCAGCACCCAGGGCCAGCTGGCTGGGTTCATGGGAAAGCCCTGTACGGAGAACCAGCCATTCCAGCACATAGTATTCAAGTCCGGCATGGACCTGAAATTCATCCCGTCCCATAATTTTTTCAATCGACCAGCTTGTGGTCATGCCATAATAAGGCTGGTATCCAATCCCGATTTCCAATTTTGAAGGAATGGTTTGAGATGTTCCGGAGGATCCAAGGGCAGGGTCATTCACATTTTTCAGAAAAAATCCCGCCCATGCCCGGGAACGCAGACTCGCCTTCATACCTACATCCAAACCCCAGGTTGCACCGGATCCCAGGGAAACACCATCTGAGCCATCTCCGGTTTGCCCGGCGGATTGTGATCCATAATCCACTTGAAGGAAATTGATATTATATCCCAGTGCCAGGGAGGACCTAAGGTCTTTCTGAAGGTAAAAGGCATGAGAGAGTCCCACCCGGATTTCCGATGAGAGATGATTGCCTGAGTAGCTCATCTGTCCGGCATATCCAGACAAAGCCACAGAACCCAGAGATTTTGGCAGGGCGGCCGCCAGGACGGTCCGTGTGTTTTTCGTAAAGGATTTGGAAAAAGGCTGGGAATAATCCACGGCAAAGCCGGGCTGTGCCCAGTCCGCCAGACCCGCAGGGTTCACATCAGGGCTCCAAATACCGGAAGAAACCGCTGTACCTGACCCGCCGATACCTGCATCAGCCACAGATCCGTACCAGTAATCCGTAAAAACCTGTCCATTGGCGATGCCCGACAACAAGGGAAACAAGAGGAACAGGCTTAAGTATTTTATTTTTTTCATAATCTTCTCTTAAAATCTTACCGCAATGACAAAAGGTGCAAGGTCATACGTAACGTTTCCCGTCTCTCTGTCCGTCCCTTCCAGGTGCATGATATACTGACCGGGAGTCAGAAGTCTTCCGGCGGCATCTCTGCCGTCCCAGGTCCGGGTAATTTGCCGGCTGAGTCCTTTAAATTCATCAAAGAGTGTGGCCACGTGCCGGCCGGACATATCATAAACCCTCAGGACCAGTCTGACGCCGGAAGGGAAACCAAAGGTATACTGAAGTGTTTCCCCGGCCTGGGGGACAAAGGGATAGGGGGCAACATCCAAAGACACCCCGGCATCCCATTCACTGCCTTCCTGCCAGGGCGCAAAATCCTCTGCATAAGCAGCTAGCAATTGAGCACTTTCGTTGTAAATTCCCCCCACTGCCTTTACTGAAATCATATTCCCGGACTGAAGTAAACTGTCCAGATCATTGTTGATCACACTTCCTGATTCATTCACCAGAATATTGGTAGAATTCCAAATACGAATCGTTACCGAGCCGGTCCCGTCATCTATATCAATGTTGGACCCACCGCCGATATTATCACTCCGTGAAGAAATCCGCCCGGACAAAGCCAAAAAGGTCCCTTCATATTCAGCCGGATCGCGCCGCAACACTTCAATAGAAATACTTAGCGGGTCCGGCACGGGAGCCGTACCCATCACGGTATAGGATGATATGACCAGTTCTTTCACTCCCATGTACTCTTCCAGGGTTCCGGTAATTTCCACATCGGTGCCCCGGGGAAGGTCGATCATGGAGGGACTGTAAACATTGATACCCCGGCCTGATCCATCCTGAAAATAGGCGGATAACCGGTCTGTCCGGAGTTTGCCGGATCCAATCGTCATGATACCCCGAAGGGTTACCGTTTCACCATTGTAGGCATCAAAATTGTCCCGCACATCCCGGATTGTCAGGACTTCCGGCGGTTCACTGATGCTTACACTCTGGACAATGGAGGAATCCACCAGCCCCCAGCCATTTTCAGCTTTTGCGTAATACAGAAGCTGCCCGGCATGTTCCGGAGACGGCATTTGAAAGGAATAATTTCCTGTGCTCACTTCCTGCATCGGGTGTTCTTGCCGCACATCATCAAAACGGGTTACCAGAAATACCGACAGGGATCCGGATTCATCCGTCACAGATACCTGAAATGTCAGTATATCTTCCGTTGTCGGATTGGCCGGTGAGACCTGCACGGCGGTGATATCCGGCTTGGATTCGGCTTTATCCACCACATCCCAGGTCACATCCAGGGGTTCTCCCGTTTCGTCGTGGCCTGTGATTCCATTCCCTCCGGAAGCCGGTTCGCTGCCTTCATCGCTGTGAATCATTTTCTGATCCACACCATGGACACTTGCATAGGACTGTTGTGAAACAGGTGTATCTGAAAGATATCCGGAAACACCACTTTTATCCACGGCCTTATCCAATCCACCATACAAGAGATAGTCCACATCCTGAACCGTAGCAGAGGATCCGTCCCAGTAAAACAGAACCAGGGTCCCTTTGATGTCATCCATATAACCATAAGGCCGTGTAGGAATGGTGGATACGGTGGTTGATGCCGACAGAAGATCATTTTTCAGCGCCAGATGGGGAGGATTTCCATATTCCGCTTGATAGTCAGATCGCCGGGCCAGTCCGACAATGAGGATATCACCCGGACTGAGGGTCGTATCGGGAAAACGGGCCACAAAATCCGATGAGGATTCGGACCAAAAATCCGCCCCGGTTGGCAGGTTATAGTAATATTTTCCATTGGCCGTATCTGTGGCATCCGTCAGGTAATAATTACTCAGTTGGATGGACTGGCCTGTAGGATTTGTAATGGCCACGTATTCCGCCTGACTTGGAAAAAGCACCAGCTCGGACATATAGAGATGATCCGGTGCTCCCGTAAGCAGGACGGGCAATAAGGCCATGACGGTTAAAAGCCACAAACGGCCGCGACAATAAGTCAACATAGTGCGTCCAATCATTTATTTAAGTAATACCAATTTTTGATGAAACACCCTGTCTGCGGCACGCATTCTGACCACATAGATCCCTGATGCAAAGGCATCCGCATTCCAGATATAGGAATAGGAACCGGCACTCAGATGACCCTGATGCAGGGTTTCCACAACCTGACCGGTCAGATTGACAATATCCACGGTCAGATCAGACGCTTCAGGCAGAGACCACTGAATGGTCGCCCGGGCATTGAAGGGGTTGGGGTAGGGTTGGAGCAATTCAAACGTCCGGGGAAGTTGTGTCTGAGGGCCTTGTACACTGTTGACCACTCCAAAGTCTTCTTGATAGCCCACGATGAGCTGGTATTTCGAGGCATACTGCCCCCCTACGCCCATGAAAACCGCTTCCTGACCCTCATTAAGTTCGGCAATATCGATTCCCGTAGAATTCCAGAAAACCACTTCCAGGCTGTCATTTCCATCTGTAATGGTGACGGCAGTATTGGTGGAATAGAATGTGATATTGCTGACAACACCCGGCACTTTAATGAGAGTCCCTTCCCATTCCGAATCATTAGCCTGCGAGACTGTAAGTTCTGCCGGATCGGGGAGCGGCTGGCCCATTGCCGTAATCTGATATGCGAAATTTTTCAATTCAATGGTCGTATAATAGAGGTCAACTTCACCCACGACCGTCACTTCGGCACCGCGTTCCAGATCAGGATACAGCGTAGGATCATATAAATTAAGTCCGTTTCCGGATGTATCCTGAATATAGGCATTTGTCCGGTCTGTCTGAATCACATTAGATCCAATGGTCATCACGCCATGAATCGTTTTAATCTGTCCATCCCAGGTTTCAATATTGTCATGAATATCCGCGATCGGTGTGGGTGTTGCAGAGGCGATAAGAACGTAGTACGCGCCGGAACGGTGTTCATTACCGTCGGCATCAATGGCGACAAAGCGGTAATTGATCTTCTGATCTCCGGCCTGGGCGGGAATTTCGCCCATCCAGGTATTGTCATGATCGTTCCATGTGTTGCTTGTGCC
>JASGMP010000067.1 GCA_030156395.1 Fidelibacterota bacterium | reverse complement strand
AAAAGATTCTCCTGCCGCATCATCGAGGGTCTGCCCCAGGATGGTAAAATCCCGGATTCCCCGAACATCAATGAGCATGGTATGGCCGCCGGATACCAGCAAACTCAACATGGGCGGTTTCAGTTCGGGAAATTCCAGAAAAGGGGCATAGAGGTGGGCTTCCACATGATTCACGGCAATCAGGGGTTTATCCAGGGCAATCGCCAGACCTTTTGCAAAATTAAGTCCTACCAGCAAAGCTCCCATAAGTCCGGGACCGTAAGTAACCGCGATGGCATCCACATCCGCCGGTATAAGGCCTTTCGCCCCGGCAAAGACCTTATCCACCACCCGGGAGATAGCTGTTTCGTGTTCACGGCTGGCCAGTTCAGGCACAACCCCCCCGTATTCCTGATGAATCAGCTGGGAATAAATCACATGGGAAAGGACATCAAAGCCCCGGAGCAGAGCGACGCTGGTTTCATCACAGGAGGATTCAATCCCCAAAATCAGGGGATTTTTATTTACGAACAATGGCTACCTCAATACGTGCCGGTTGTAAATTTTTCCAGTATAAAACCTTTTCCGGAATTTTCACCTCGGGTTGATAATAAATCTTGGAAGGAATCCATTTTTTAGCATAGTCAAAAATCACCTGAATGCTATCACTGCTCAGGGAATGAATATATTCATTACTTCCCACAATTGTCAGAGCCACAGTAGAGGGGATAAAACGGACCGTTATATTTTCCGGAGCATTTTGTACCTGAACGGGGATGTTGGTAAAAGTTCTTTCGCCGATGCTTTCCACCTGAAAAGTGACTTTCACTGTCTTCTGGCTCAGATTGATGAATGAAGGATCAGGATTAACCAGTTCTACTTCAAAGATGGTTTCGCGGTTCATATTTTCAGTCTTCAGATGCCGGGTTTCAATGACTGTAAGAGCCTTCAATTTGGATTTGGGACCTGTAGCAACAACCGATTCAGGTTCCATCACGGGTTTTTCGGATAAAAGATATCCCGGAGCCGGTTCTGCGGAATAATTAAGTTTCACCGGGAGCTCCCGGCTGATTTTATCATCTATCAGAATAGTAAAGGTATCCGGGTAAACCACTTCCAGAAACTCCATATCTCCCCGGGGATAATCCACCCGGTTTGGATATTTCTGATAGTATTCATTCAGGGAAACATGATACCTTTCCTGAATATTGGCCACATCCATGATCAACGAGGGCTCTTTGAAAATTTTTGCCGCCATTAAAGCCCGGCCCTTCCCCTTGAAGCGTACCACAGCCTTTGAGGGAATTTTCATTTTCAGGGTTTTGTTTTCCCGGGGTTCATATACTTTAATGGGGATTTCCATATTTACGGTATATTCCTTGTTGTTCACAATCACAAACCAGACCAATACCGCCAGAAAAAAGGAAATGAGCCAGGTAAGGGACTTTTTAATGTTCAGGCTTTTCATTGCAGGATAAAATTACATGATTCACAATTTGTTTCCAACCATAACCGTCAAATACAAAAAAGGCGGTACACGACCGCCTTTTCAGATATTTCATGCAGCAGGAAATTAAACTTTTCCCCCTGCGTTTTCTTCATCGGCCTCTTCTTCAGCCGTTTCTTCTGTATCTTCTGCCCCGGTTTCAACAGCCTCTTCTTTCGGATCTTCAGCCTCATCCGATACTTCAGATGTCTCTTCGGCAGGTGTTTCTTCTTCTTTCTTGCCAGCTTTCGAAGTTTTCTTCTTGTCTGCCTTGTCTTCAGCTTCCGCAGCCGGTTCTTCATTGGCTTCTTCTACTTCTGAGTCCTCTTCAGCTGCTGCTTCCTCAGCTTTCTTGTCTGCACTTTTCGGACTTTTCTTTTTCGCTTCTGCCTCTTTGGGGGCAGGTTTTTCTTCTTCCCCTTTTTCTTCAGTCTGGAGTTTATTCAGGATATCTTCGGGGATTTCGATTTTCTGGGTGGCATTTTCCTGGCTTGATATCACCTTGGCAATTTCTTTTTCTTCCTCGTTCATGATCAGATCATCACGGGACAGGATGACTTTCCGCTCATCCCTGTCTACCTTTTCAACCCGGAGTTCCACTTCTTCTCCGACTTTTACGGCTTTCGTGTAGTTTTTCCGGTCTTTCTTGCTCAAATCACCCATAGGAATGAGTCCTTCCACATTCTCCTCAAGCTGTACGATCACACCTTTTTCCAGAATTTTCAGGACTTCCCCTTTGGCCATGGAACCGGGTTTGTATTTTTCCTCGATGACATCCCAGGGATTGGTTTCAAGCTGTTTGATGCCCAGTGAGATTTTCCGGCTGTCGGGATTCACTTCCAGGATCACTACATCCACTTCCTGTCCTTTCTGAAGGACTTCCTTGGGATGGCGGATTTTACGGGTCCAGGACAGGTCAGATACATGAACCAGCCCGTCAATGCCTTCTTCCAACTCCACAAAAGCACCGAACTGGGTCAGATTCCGGACAACACCTTTCACCTGCATGCCTTCTGTATAGCGCTGCTCAATCGATTCCCAGGGATCCGGTTGAAGCTGTTTGACACCCAGGGAGATTTTCCGTTCTTCCGAATCAATGGAGAGGACTTTTGCTTCGATTTCGTCATTCAGATTAAACAATTCTGAAGGATGTTTGATGTGTTGTGTCCAGCTCAGCTCACTAATGTGGATGAGTCCTTCAACACCCTTTTCCAACTCCACAAAAATACCGTAATTGGTGATGGAAACGGCTCTACCCTTCACAACGGAGCCAATGGGATAGCGTTGTTCGATCTCTTCCCACGGATGAGGTGTCAACTGCTTGAGTCCCAAGGAAACACGCTGTTTCTCCGTATCATAGTCTATCACTTTCACGGTAATGATATCATCCACTTTCACCATTTCGGAAGGATGATTGATGCGTCCCCAGGACATATCCGTAATGTGAAGCAATCCGTCCACACCTCCCAGGTCCACAAAAACACCGAAATCGGTGATGTTCTTGACGCGGCCTTTCAACACCTGATCCACCTGGATCTGACTTAAAAGTTCTTCCCGTTGCTCTTTCAGCGCTTCTTCCTTGATTTCCTTGTGGCTGATGACGATATTTTTCCGTGCTTCATTCAGCTTCACAATTTTAAAATCCATGGTTTTTCCGATATATGCATCAAAATCAGTTATGGGGCGAACATCGATCTGGGATCCGGGAAGAAAAGCTTCCACACCGTTCAGATCCACAACCATACCGCCCTTAATCCGTTTGATAATTTTACCCTCAATGATGTCGTTATCGGCATATTTCTGTTTAAGGACTTCCCAGGATTTGAGAAAATCGGCTTTCTTTTTGGATAAAACCAACTGACCGTGCTGATCTTCGATTTTATCGACATAGATTTCAATTTGTTCGCCGACTTCGGGGATTTTATCTCCAAACTCTTCCAGAGGAATTATGCCTTCGGATTTGAACCCAATATCCACCACAACATCTTTTTCACCGACCCGGATTACATGTCCCATCACACGCTTGTCGTCATTAAATTTCTTCAGCGTCCGGTTATAAAGGGTTTCAAGTTCCTCGTCGATCTCTTCTTTTACTTCACTGATGTCTTCTACCTGTTCCCGTGTGACGTGTTTAATCAGGTCATAGGGATCCGCGATTGTTTTTTTTTCTGCCTCAGCAATCACGGGGTCCTGAGGGCTTTCAGTTTCAAGCTGTTCAACGGTTTTTTCTTCCGTCATCAAAGACTCCTTCGTCGTATCATTAAGGTTTGATTCGACCTTATCAATAATCCTCTGAACCTGCTGGTCGATTGTCAGGTTCGAGGTGTTTATTTCAATGGCATCATCTGCTTTTTTCAGGGGGGATTGATCCCGGGAAGAATCCATCCGGTCCCGCATTTCAATCTGGCGCATCACCTCATCCAGTGACAGCTTCTCCCCTTTTTCAGCCTGTTCTTTCAGGCGTCGCTCTGCTCTTACACGTGTGTCGGCCACCAGAAAAAATTTATAGTCTGCATCTGGAAAGACTACCGTTCCGATATCCCGTCCGTCCACTACACAATCCTGTCTCAGGCCGATTTCCCGTTGAAGGGAAACCATCTTTTCCCGAACCGCTTTCATGGCACTTACCGGACTCACGGCTTCGGTTACATCGGACAGGCGAATACGGTCTGTCACCTCTTTCCCATTGAGAAAGATCCGGTCACCCTCTATATCCACCTGAAGTGAATCCAAAAGATCTTCCACTGCCTTGCTGTCCTGCGGATCAAGACCGGCTTCCAATACACCCAGGGTGATAGCCCGATACATAGCTCCCGTATCCAGCCGGGCAATGCCCAGACGCCGGGCGACTTCCCGGGCTGTTGTTGTTTTTCCCGAACCGGCCGGACCGTCAATCGCAATGATCATAGCTTCTCCGCTTTAGCCAGTTAAGTTAGGATGAACCATGCATATATCAAAGGATTTTCAGCTATCAGAACCATAAAAGGATGGATCAAAAAAAAGACAGGGCAGGCCCTGTCTTTCTGATTCTTGTGGTTCCTTGCGCAGTGTTACTTAAGGCCGTACATGGTGCACTTGCCTTTGACCTCGGTCTTCAGTTTATCTTCCCGAAGTAACCAGCCGAGAGCCATAAGTACCATGTCTTTCTTTTCCCCGGTTTCTTTTACCAGGGCAGCTACAGATTTCGGCCCTTCGGAAGAGAGAGTCTTCCATACTTTACCGGCAAGATTTCCTACCTGATTTTCCATACACACACTCCTTTTTTTGGATTTCGGTGAATCTAAAGTCTTTTTAAAAAGAAAACAAGCCCATCTGATAGCTCCTATCATCTCAAAGGGCATAATTCTGTTTTATAAACGGCAGGCTGTTTGTAAACTTTCTGTCATGAAAAAAGAGACCAAAAAACGTGGCTTACAACTTGGGTCAGGGATATTGATATCCGGTATCGCCCTCTATTATTCCATCAAGGGACTGGACTGGGTAGTGGTTCGCCGGGGATTTGCGACAGTCAACCTTTGGTGGTACCTGGTGGCAACCCTGTTGATGATTCTTACGGTGTGGATCCGGGCCTACCGATGGACCTTTTTTCTGAAAAATCACAGGCAACTTTCTTTGTACACACTGCACAAAGGAGTAATGATCGGGTATTTCGGCAACAACGTCCTTCCCTTTCGCCTGGGGGAACTGCTCCGGGCCTATTCCACTTCCACCCTGACAGGTATCAGTACACCCCATTTGTTTTCAACTATTGTCCTGGAGCGGATTGTGGATGTTTTCAGCTTTTTCTTCTTCCTCCTGGGAATTTCCCTGATATCCCCCCTTCCCGAATGGGCTGGAAACACACGTTTGCTTTTAGCTCTGGCCCTTTTGATGATTCTGGGATTTTTTGCCATCTACTACCGTTATCACCAAAGACTCACCCGGTTTATAGATACGAAAAAAGGACGTGTGTGGCATATTATCCGCCATTTACATTCAGGTTTGTGTGTGGTTTTTGATATGAAATACAGACTCTATGTGTTGGTATTGAGCCTTGTGTTGTGGACCATCTATGGGACTGTATTCTGGGTTGGCTTCAAAATGTTCGATATGGATCTGGGGATTTTACCGGCCGCAGTTCTACTTGCAACTTCCTCCTTTGCAGTTAGCGTGCCATCTGTTCCAGGGTATGTGGGCACCTATCACGTGGCGATTGTACAAGCTTTGATGATATACGGAATTGAAAAATCTTTTGCCTTTACCTATGCCGTCGTACTCCACCTGGTGGGATTTATTGCTTTGACACTTCTGGGATTCATATTCTACCTGCAAACCCACCTATCTGTTACCTATGTCACAAAAGAATCGGATACCATAAAAAAACTTTCCAATACATGATTGCATAATTAATTTATCTTTGCTGTAAACAACACGAAGGAATAAGATGAATCAAAATAATCACGACATGCTCTATCACGAAGAAGAAGAAATTAATATCAAGGAAATTTTTCAGACCCTGATGAAGGGGAAGTGGATTATACTCTTATCCTTTATCCTGGTTACTGCCGTGACGATTTGGTATACCTTTAGTCAAACACCCATTTATGAAGCTTCTACACAAATATTGATCGGTGCCGCCAAAAATCAGACCGCTGCTATTTTCGATGTGATGACACCCTTGGGGAATTCCCAGATGGAAATCAACAACGAAGTGGAAATCCTCAAATCCCGAAGTCTGGCTGAAAGTACCATTGCTAACCTTATGGAAAATTATTCTCCTGATTCCTTGTATATCCTGGGAAAAGGACAGGAAGAAAAGGTAGAATCTATCTTCAACCAGGTGAAAAGATGGATACTGCTTCTTGGGAACAGAGATGTTGAGGATGAAAAGTGGATCTCCACCCGGGAAGATACCATCCGGACCCTGGCTTATACCCTTCAGGAAGCCATCACCATCACTCCTGAGCGGAACACACAGACAATCCGAATATCCATTAAATCACCGGATCCCCAGGAAGCAGCTATCATTGCCAACACCTTTGCTTATGAATATTACAAGCAGGACCTGGAACGATCCCGTGGAGCCATGTCTGAAGTCAAATCCTTTATCCAGGAACAGTTGGAACAGGTTGAAGAGCGTTTACGCGTCAGTGAGGATTCACTCAGAGCCTTCCAACAGCAGGAGGGTGTGGTAAATCTGGATGAAGCCTCAAAAAACCTGCTGGAACAGCTCGCAAATTTTGAATCCGAGTATTATAGTGCCATGGCAGAACTTGGAATCAACGAGCAGCAGTTAAAATATCTGACCCGTGAATTGGATATCAAGGAAAAGGAGCTATTAAACAATTTTATACAGACAGCCAATCCCCTCATCCTGGAGCTTCAGACAAAGATTGCCAAGCTGGAAGCCTCGGTTGTAGAAGCCATCGCCAAGGGGATAGACGAAAACGCACCACAGATTCAGACCATCAAAGTTCAGATGGATAAGATGAAAGAAAGGCTGAATGAAGAAACACGCATGCTTATCAGCCGGGGGTATATTCCGGGTCCCAGTGATCCCCTGAGTATCAACCAAAGCATGCTGGAGGATGTGATTAAGCTACGGATCGAACAGATTTTGCTCCAGAGCAAGGCCAAGGAATTCAAGAAGCTGGTGGATTATTACAGTAAAGAACTGGAAAAACTGCCTCAGGTAATCATCACCTTTACACGTCTGGAACGGGAAAGGCTGGTAAACGAGAACATATACATGTTGATGAAGAACAAATATGAGGAATCCCGGATTACCGAAGCAAGCCAGATCAGCAATGTGTATGTGATTGATCAATCGGTACCTCCGAAATATCCCGTATCCCCCAAGAAAAAAATGAATGTTCTTCTGGGTGGATTTTTAGGGCTTGGGCTGGGTATTGGTATCATCTTTCTGAAAGAATTCCTGGATAACACGATAAAAACCAAAGAAGATTTAGTGAAAAAGGGAATCACCACACTGGCGATTATTCCGGAGATTGATGAAATCAAGGCCACAAAAAAGGCCCGGACGGTAACCCATACAGAGATCTCACAGTATCAGTCCCGGCTTATTACCCATTTCGATCCCAAATCACCTGTCTCTGAAGCCTATCGTTCCATGAGAACCAACATTGAATTGTCCGGGGTTGATAAACCGATAAAATCCGTTGTGATCACATCAGCCGGACCTGGAGAGGGAAAATCCACCACCATTGCCAACCTGGCCATTGCCTTTGCCCAGATGGAGCAGAAGACCCTTTTGGTAGATACAGATATGCGACGACCGGTTTTACAGAAAGTTTTCAAGGTACCAAGGGTTCCGGGCATTGCTGATGTCATCACCGGCTCAAATACGCTTGAAGAGTGTATACATAAAACCAGCGTGGAAAATCTCTACATTTTACCCTCGGGAAATTTACCGCCCAATCCTTCTGAAATGCTGGGATCCAAAAAAATGAGAGAGATTTACCAGACACTGAGCGGGCAATATGATAAAATATTTTTCGATGCACCACCGATCATCGCCGTGACAGATGCTTCGCTGCTGGCAAGGCTTTGTGATGGGCTGGTGGTTGTGGTAAAAAGCGGTGTGACGCATGATGAAGCACTGGATCAGGTGCAAAATATTGTTCAGCAGATCAAATTGCCCCTGCTGGGTGCGGTAATTAACGCCATCACCCCCAAACACATGAAAGGCGGCAGCTATTACTACTATTACCGGTACATGAACTATCAATACAAATAGACATCAATAAAACATACTGAGCCCCGGAAACGGGGCTATTTTTTCTATCTGTTTTTGTGGATAAAAGTTCAAAAAAAGAGATAAGCAATGTGAGGGAAACATGACACGCATGATCGCACAGCGGATGGGGATCGTACCCGAAAAAATTCAGCGGTCTGATATAATGCACTTCATAAGTGAGAACAGGATCCAACGGTTGACATACCATTATGCAGGTCTGGATGGGAAGCTGAAGGATTTGATTATTCCCCTCCATTCCCGGGAGTATACCGAAAGGATATTATCGGCAGGTGAGCGGGTAGATGGTTCCAGCCTTTTCAAAGGGATGATCCCGGCTACAGGATCAGACCTTTACGTGGTACCCTATTATCCTTCGGCTTTTTTGAATCCTTTTGATCCAGAAAGTCTGGATTTTATATGTCGTTTTATTGATCAGGATTACAGCAGGACTCCCTTTTGTCCGGACAATTTGCTGCATACCCTCTATGAGAAGCTAAAGAACGATCAAAATTACGAATTATGGGCACACGGAGAGCTGGAATTTTATCTGTTAGGGGATCGGGATGGTTTACATTATGAAGCCCCTCCTCAGTCGGGATATCACGCATCGGCACCTTTCAGTCCATTTCAGGATGTCTTACGAGAGATGGTCCAGACAACCAGTGATATTACAGGGCTGGTAAAATACGGACACTCCGAAGTAGGGATGATTTCCCGCATGGAAAGCGCAGATCCTCAGATTCACGGAAAATTTGCGGTCCAGTATGAAATTGAGATGTTACCTGCCCCGGTGCCCCAGGCGGCGGATACAATACTTTTGGCAAAATGGGTAGTCAGAAATGTAGCATACCGGCATGGATTATTGGCCACTTTTGCGCCGAAAATCAGCGATGGGAATGCAGGGACAGGCATGCATTTTCATTTGGAGATGATTCGTGATGGTGTAAACCGGACCCGGACGGACAAGGGACTATCTGATCTTGCCCGGCAGTGTATTGGGGGTTTATGTGATTATGCACCCAGCCTTTCTGCATTTGGGAACACCATCCCATCCAGTTACTTCAGACTAATTCCTCACCAGGAAGCACCGACCCAAATCTACTGGAGTGATTTGAACCGGTCTGCCTTGATCCGGGTCCCCCTGGGATGGCCCAACGGTGAAAACATGGCGCCGATTGTGAATCCATGTCTTCAGGAGCATTATCAGACAAAATACATCCGGCAGACCTTTGAAATCCGGAGTCCGGACGGTTCGGCATTTATTCATCTCTTATTGTCAGGAATCACCCATGCCATACTTACCACATTTTCTAATCCTGAGAAGTATCTACATATAGCTGAAAGTCATTATGTAGAACCAGGGGATACAGGTCCGACGGATAGTTTTGAATCTCTTCCGGGTACCTGTCAGGAAGCAGCGAAGTATTTGCAAGCCGCCCGGGACCGTTATCGCAGTGCATTTCCTGAAGAAGTGCTGGATTGGGTCATCAGGTATTTACAATCTCATGAAGACGGTCGTTTACAGGAAGAATTAAAACAGCTATCACCCGGTGAGCAGGTAATTCGGCGTCTGGAAATCATGCACCATTATTTTCATATTCAATAGAAAGAGAGAATATAAAAAAAAAAGCCCCGCGATTGCGGGGCTTTTTTATAAGGTTTCCGGCGACGTCCTACTCTCCCACCCCGTTGCCAGGGCAGTACCATCAGCTCTGTAGGGCTTAACTTCTCTGTTCGGAATGGGAAGAGGTGTTTCCCCTACGATATAATCGCCCGGAAATATAAATCTAAGGGTGAACAACAGATGCTGCAGCTACCGACTGAAAAAATTAAAAGATTGACAAAGTCAAACGAGTCATTAGTACCACTCGACTTAACTCATTACTGAGCTTACATCTGTGGCCTATCAACCTTGTCGTCTACAAGGACTCTTCAGGGAAATCTTGTCTTGAGGTGAGTTTCGCACTTATATGCTTTCAGTGCTTATCTCATCCGAACGTAGCTACTCAGCGGTACCACTGACGTGATAACTGATACACTAGAGGTTCGTCCACTTCGGTCCTCTCGTACTAGAAGCAGCTCCTCTCAAATTTCCTACGCCCACGGCGGATAGGGACCGAACTGTCTCACGACGTTCTGAACCCAGCTCGCGTGCCACTTTAATGGGCGAACAGCCCAACCCTTGGGACCTTCTCCAGCCCCAGGAT
>JASGMP010000066.1 GCA_030156395.1 Fidelibacterota bacterium | reverse complement strand
GTTTGAAACCGTTCCCTGCCGTTGGTTTGAAACCGTTCCCCACCGTTGGTTTGAAACCGTTCCCTGCCGTTGGTTTGAAACCGTTCCCTGCCGTTGGTTTGAAACCGTTCCCTGCCGCATTTTTATTGATAATTTGAATTATTCCATGAAAATGATCGGGCATTACCACAAATACGTCCAATTTAACGTATGGACGCAATTCACCCGTTTTTAACCATTCATCATGAACGATTTGACCCATTTCATTCAAGATCATTTTTCCATCCAAAATCTCACCAAATAACCACTCACGGTTTTTTGTACACATAGTGATAAAATATGCTCCGTTAGATGTGTAATCATGATTCTTTAACCGAATAGATCCCCGATGATACCTCTGCCAATCAAAACCCATGCTCCCTCCCCTTTCACACTTTATTCTGTCTCTACATATTAATATTACTTTATAGTGTTAATCATATTAATTGATTTAATATTACTTTTTTCTTTTACTGTTTAAATTATTTTATTATGTTCAAAAAAACAATGGTAAAATTCTTTCTCGAAAGGTTTAAATTTTTAATATGAAAAAGTTCTTCATGTTATTGGGATTCTTACTGAATGCCTTTTCTTATCTGCAAGGATCCAATATCAGCGGATACGTGACGGCTGATGAGACGGGCGAACCATTGAGTTATGCCAATATTATTCTTGTGGGAACGGATTACGGCGCCGCCACATCGGTCCATGGATATTATGTGATGACGGGGATTCCCCCGGGATCCTACATCCTTCGGGTGATGATGATGGGATATGCCACGGAGGAAAAACCGGTCCGATTGAGTCCCGGCGAGGATCTCCGAATCGATGTGCCCCTGAAAGTGTCTGTGATTCAGGGAGAAACGGTCACAGTCACGGCAGAACGGACCCGTTTCGAAAACAAGGTGGATGTAAGCCGTCTGAATCTGAATCTCCGGGAGATCAAATCGGTACCAGCATTTATTGAAAGTGATGTCTTCCGGAGTCTTCAACTTCTACCGGGCATCAGTTCACAAAACGATTTCAGTGCCGCCCTGATTGTCCGTGGCGGGAGTCCAGACGAGAATCTCATCCTCCTGGATGGCAGCGAGGTGTATAACCCCTACCACATTGGTGGAATTTTCAGCACGTTCAATGCCGATGCCATTGCCGATGCCGATTTCACCGCCGGCGGTTTTACACCGGAATTCGGGGGTAGACTGAGTTCTGTACTGGAAATCAACACACGGGAGGGTGACTCCAAAAACGGCCGTTTTTTTAAGAATACCAGTTTAGGCCCCTATTTCGATATCAGTCATATCAAGGGCGAAGTGAATATCCTCAGTTCCAAAATCCTCCTGGAAGGCCCCTTATACAAAGGAAGCTGGCTTTTCAGTGCACGGCGGACCTACTTTGATGTGCTGGCCGGACTCTATTACCGGATTAAAAACGATCCCCAGAACTGGAAGTACTATTTCGGGGATCTTCAACTCAAAATCACCCAAAAGCTGAATGATGCCCATCACCTGACTTACAGCAGCTTTGGCGGACACGATGTACTGGCCTTTACACTGGAACCCAGTTCTGACAACGAGGTCAATTTCGACTGGGATTGGGGAAACCGGACCAACAGCGTGAATTGGCGGTGGACCCCCAATGCCATGGTGTACAATGAGTTGATTCTCAGCAGGACTGATTATCTTTTTGACGTAGATCTCTCATTCATGCAAATGGACAGCGCCGGACGAAAAGCAAAGACCCGGATTCTGGTGAATAATGGGGTCTACGATCTTACGTTGCAAGACAATTTGACCCTTTTCGCCGGTCTCTCCCATCAGATAAAAACAGGCATCGGTCTGAAATTCTTGAAGATGGATCTGGATTTCAATCTGGATGAAAGCTCCCTGATCCGCATTGGAAACACACCATATATCCTTGAAACCTACCTCCAGGATCAATGGAAAATCAATGTGAGACTGACACTTCAGGGAGGAATCCGCCTGAGTAAATATGAGCTTCATGATCCGGTATATTTTCAGCCCCGCTTTGGTTTCAAATACAATCTAACGGAAAACTGCAAATTCAAATTCAGTACCGGCCGCTATCACCAGTTTATTTTTACCACCAACAACGATAATGAAATCCTCCGGGTCGTGGATTTCTGGGAACCGGTCCCTGCCAATTTACCGGCTCAGGAGAGTCTGCACACTATTGCAGGACTGGAACAATGGCTGGGTGAAGGGTTTACTTTTTCCATAGAAGGATATTACAAAGCTTATCCTTCCGTATTGGACGGAAATCCAAATAACGATCCGTCCGACGATAGCGATGACTTCATTGCCGGATCGGGATATGCCTACGGCGGAGAAATCCTCCTGAAACGGGATCGGGGAAGGCTCACAGGCTGGATCGGCTATGCATACTCACGGGTCTTCAAGGAGATCGATCTGAACCAGGATGGCACAATCTCCCGGCTGGACGGTGAAAAATTCCCCCAGAAATACGATACCCCTCACCGTGTCAATATCCTCTTAAATTACCGCCTGAACGACAGAAGCAATCTCTCATTTACCTATGTGTTTCAAAACGGACAGCGATATACACCGGTCGTGGCAAAGGTCTTTCACCGGAGTGGGTTTACAAATCTTTTAAATCCCTATGGAAATCTGAGTACCCTCAACGGTGAAACAAATGCTGCTGCATTTCCCAATTATATCCGGGCGGATCTGGGATACGCACGAAATGTAAATTTTGGGGGATTAAACGGCTCTTTTAAAATCCAGATTATCAATGTGAGCAACCATTTCAATATTCTCCTCTACAACTGGGACCACACTGAGAGTCCCAGCCGGGTTACAGCCTTGGGAATGTTTCCCTTTATTCCTTCCATGGGACTGGAGTTTGAACTATGAAAAAAATCATCCTGTTGCTTACCCTGCTGGTGTTCTTTACCTCCTGTGAAAAACAAATCAGTCTTACAGAGTTTGCTGATGTTTACGAGAATTATACACCTGAACTCCGGATCGAAGCGTTTTTGGATGCAAGTTTTCCGATGCGTAGTATCGTGCTGGTAGACCGGAGTATACGTATAGACGACACGGAAATTTTTGGGGATATTGATGAAGAAGCCACCTGGCAGGATTCCATCGAACGCATCAGCAGACAACTGGCAGACAGCACAGCCCTGGTATCCCTGAAAAATCTTGGAACCGGTGATATAATTCCATTTGAATGGGTATGCAGTGCCGATTCGTTTCAATACAGCTTCTGGAACGATGAAACATCCATCCTGCCGGACAGTTTTGTCACTCAGCGTTATGGAGGTTTTAAACCGGCTGTTCCTTTTCAGGTGGATTCAGATACTGAATATGAATTGTTGGTCATCAGTACCACTTTTGGAAAAACCATTACCGCCAGAACGCGCCCCGTTCCACCGGTTCAACTTTTAAACCGGGATTTTACACCCCATACGGGAGATACCCTGTTGTACACCTTTGGAGAAGAAAATACATTGTACTGGCTTTCAGACAGTAGGGCAAGCACTTACTACATCACCCTTTATGGATATATCCCAGATGGGCGGGCGCTTATCAGTTCCAATCCGGGATTCTCATTGGAAACAGACGACTCTCTCTATCCGGGATTTGCCCTTGGATTCACCTTTTTCCCGCCATTTTTAACAGAAGGCAGGTACGACTTCACCATCCGTGCCCTGAATACCGATCTGTCCAGGTATTATGTGTCTTCCCTGCCAGTCAACAACTCAACCGTGAGCAACCTTCGAGACCAGAATGGCAAACCGGTTATGGGTATTTTCGGAAGCTATAGTTCAGTTGAAAAAGTCCTCATGATTCGCTGAGCCATTTTCCATGCAAAGCTTGGTCATTTTGATTAATCAATTTATTCAGTACATTTACGGGTATTGAAAAGAGAGGAGTCTTAATCTTATGAAACAGGTAAAAATTCACATCATTTACGACAATACCAGCCGCCGGAAAGATTTGACGGCTGATTGGGGGTTTGCCGCTTTTGTAGAAACAGATAATCGGCACATCCTTTTTGACACCGGTTCAGATGGCCGTATTTTGCTGGAAAATATGGCACGGATGTCCATAGATCCAAAACAGATTGACACGGTTTTTATCTCCCATCACCACTTTGACCACACCGGTGGATTGGCAGCATTTTTGCATGAAAATTCCGATGTGCAGGTTATCGTCCCCAAATCCCTCAGGGGTGTCCGCAGGGCCCGGGAAGTGATCCATGTTGAATCGGAATACACTGTGGACCGGGGAATTTATTCCACGGGTGAATTAATGGATATTGAACAATCCCTGGTGATTGAAACCCCTGCCGGTTTGGTGGTCGTTGTGGGTTGTTCACATCCCGGACTGGAAAGTATTATTCCGGCAGCGGAATTGCATGGTCATATTCATGCCCTGGTTGGAGGTTTTCACGGATTTTCCCAATATGACATCCTGAAAGATATTGATTATGTATGCCCAACCCATTGTACTCAACACATTAAGGAGATCGCACTTCGCTATCCCGAAAAATATATTCAGGGAGGAGCAGGTACACAGTTAACATTTCCTAAAGAGACAGGAACCACGTGATGAAAACTTTTCTGGATTGTATTCCCTGTTTTGTAAATCAGGCACTCCGGGCCGGACGAATGGTGACAGAGGATGAAAAACAGCTGAAAACGTTACTGGATCGCATTGGTTGCCGCATCAAAGATATCCCCATGGATCACACACCACCGGAAATGGGACTGATTATTTACGATGAAGTCCGGAAAATCACAGGTATCGAAGATCCCTATAAAGAGCAAAAAAAGCTCCATATTGCCGAGGCAAAACGTTTGTATCCCAAATTAAAAAAAATACTGGCTGAAGCTGAGGATCCGTTGCTGACAGCTATACGTATTGCCATTGCCGGGAATGTGATTGACCTGGGAATGGATAAGGATTTTCACATTGAGCAGGATTTGAATACCATCTTGGCACAGGATTTTGCAGTGTGTGACATTGAAGCTTTCCGAGAGGTTTTGTGGATGGCTGAAAGCATTTTATATCTTGGGGATAATGCCGGCGAATCGGTTTTTGATAAACTTTTGATTGAAACCATCCATAAACCGGTCACCTACGTGGTTCGTGAACGCCCCATCATCAACGACGTGACGGAGGAAGATGCCATTGCCTCCGGACTTCATGAGGTTGCCGAGATTATTTCCTCTGGATCACCTGCGCCATCCACAATACTGCCCTTGTGTACCCCTGATTTTATCCGACGGTTTAATGAAGCGGATATGATCATCAGTAAAGGACAGGGAAATTATGAAGGACTCTCTGATTCTGACCGGCCTGTTTTTTTCCTGTTGAAAGCGAAATGTCCTGTCATCGCCCGTGATATCGGCGTCCGGGAAGATGATATTGTGTTAAAATATGCGCTAAAAAAGTCATCCATGTAAAATCCCCGTGAAATTAATCATATCTAATCACATACATGGACTCAACCACATTTTTAATTTATTTGAATATGATAAAACATTACATTAAACACAGGCCTAAAAAGGTAAACGAATGTCAGAGTTAAGATCGACACTGCAAAAAGGACAAAATTTTATACATAAAAACTTATGGAACGTGGATTTGCGGCCGTTATCCAGATTTAAGACTGTTATCATATCTATTCTAAGAATTATCGGTGTTGTCATACGTGATTTTATTGACAACAAATCTGCAATGCAGGCTGGTACGCTCACCTATCTGACTCTTCTGGCACTGGTTCCTGTACTTGCACTCATGTTTTCTATTACCAAGGGATTGGGTGTACAGGAAAGGCTCATGGAAAATATCGGGCTTAAAACGGTGAGTCATGCGGTTTCCGACACCACCGGAGAATTTAATAATGGTTTAATGTCCGATATATCCATAGAAATTATTGAAGACAGCGGACTGGCTCAATGGCCGAAGCAATACCGGGATATTGTGATTACGGTTTTTACGGTCGTTGAAAAAACTAACGTTCGCACCCTTGGCGCCATCGGTTTGATCTTTCTGGTCTGGACAGTCATCCGTGTTATAGGAAAGGTTGAAAAATCATTTAATCATATCTGGAATGTTAAAAAACCCCGCCATCTGACACGCAGGTTTTTGGACTATATCAGTATTGTGATTGTCGTACCTTTTCTGATCCTTATCGCATCCAGTATTAACGCCTTTTTATCTTCGGAGCGGATGCTGGAACTCATGCAAAATTATTTTGGAAGCCTGGCACAGGTGTATGAATTAACGATTCGTTGGACAATGCTTGGATTTGTGATTCTGGCTTTTCTGTTTTTGATGAAATTCTTGCCGAATACCCGTGTTCGTTTTATTCCAGCACTAATTGGCGGACTCTTTACCGCCCTGACTTGGTTTGTTTTGCAGATCTTTTATTTTAAAATCCAAAGCGGCGTAACCATGTACAATGTCATCTATGGAACCTTTGCTGCATTACCCTTTTTCCTTATCTGGCTCCACACAAGCTGGATGATTGTCCTTTTCGGTGCGGAACTGACATATGCGGTACAAAACCATCGTGTATACCGCCTTGAACAGAAAGAAAGTATGAGCAACCTTGCTTCCCTCTCAGCCCTTGGGTTCTCCATCATGTTTGAAATAACCGGTCAATACAAAAAAAATGAGGGACTTTGGTCTGTTGATTCCTACACCAGCCGGCATCACATTTCCAAGCGCCTTACAGATAAGGTTCTCCATGTTTTACAGGATAAGGAGCTTGTAACCGAACTGGCCGATCAGCCGGGAAAATATGTGCTGACAGGCAATCCTTCATACATTACTCTGGCAGATATTGAAGACGCTTTCCGGGATACACTCAATCCGGTCATTATGGAAGTACTCTCTGAATCGTCACCCGTCCTGGTAAAATGGGTTCAACGGTATCAAGAACACCTCAAATCTGGGGTGGCCTGTCAAACTCTCTCTGATTTGATCCATTCTGATATGGAGGAACCGGATGCTGGAAAATCCTAAAAAAACTACTGGCTGTTGGTGACTTTTTCAGGTGAGTCATTTTAACATTCTTTTTTTTAACAGAAGCACTCTCCGAAGATTGGAGTAGCCATTATTAACTGTGTGGACAACATACAAACCAGAAGCGAAGTAATCCATATTGACCATTAAATCATGATTCTCTGTTCCAAAATCAGGATCAGTTCTTGTTATCACTTTTCGGCCGGAACATTGCCGGGGGCTTTACCAACGATTCCCGGGTTGTTTCCATCGCCACCAGTTTTTTTCTTATCGTGGGTTCCAGTTACGGTTTTCAGGGACTGGTCATGCTGAGTACTGCCAGTTATAACGGACTGAATCGTCCCTACCCTGCCGTCTTCTTTTCCATGTTGCGCATGCTCCTTCTTTATGTGCCCCTCGCCTGGATCGGAGCAACTTTCTTTGCTTTGGGAGGAGTTTTCTGGGCCGGCTTTACGGCTAATATCATTGCAGGTTCCACCGCTTATGCCTTCTTGTATCGCTGTGTTAAACGAATCGAAAATCAAATTGACGGATCATGTTTTTAATTCATCGAGTGATATAAAAATATTCCAAAGACAAAAAAAGAGCTACTTATTTTCTGTTGCAACAATTCCATCTTCATTCATTTTATTTCCCAAGATATTTCCTTAAGTTTTAAAAAATTAAAAAACCTACAGGAAAAGCCTCATGACAAAAAATTGTCTTATTTTATTTCTTTTATTCTTTGGGATTCTTTACCCCGTATCCGCATCAGAAAAAGGGAGGGTTTACCTGGTTGTCGGTTCAGATACATCCATCTGGGACGGCCTTAACATATCGGTTTACGACAACCGCTATTTCCGGGGTGCCTTATATACCGATCCTGCCGGAAACGGACACGCCGTGATGGATACATCTTTCAGGTATCAGTTGCGGGATTCTTATGGAACCCCCATGAAAATGACCTGGTGGATGATGGCCGGAAATGTCTTCCGTCTTTCCAAAAACTGCAATATTCCCATTCGGAATAACATCACCCTTTATCTCATGAAAAAATACCATCAGGAAGCGATCAATCACTATGATGACCAGCTGACCCTTCACTATCATAATTATCACTGGTCCGACGTGGATGGGGATGGTACATATTATTATAACCAGGGGCTGGATTTCACCCTGAATCTGGATGATTATGAACATACCCTGAATACGTTTCTTATTGAGGATGACGTATTCCCCGTCTCTTTTCGAAGCGGATGGCACTATATGGACAATGCCTGGCAGGCTTATCAGGAACGGTTTATCCCCTTTGACATGTCCAATGCCTATCCATGGAAGGGCGGGGATTATCATGAACCCACCAATAATATCATCGATTGGTCCGAATCTCCCGAAGCCTTTGTGCCTTATCATCCCAATGAAAACAACTACCAGATTGAAGGGGACCTGAATCAGTGGCGCCTCCGGTCTGTGTGTTTCACCAGTATCGACAGAACCCGGCGGGAGATGGAAAAAATGTTTCAGGAAGCAGCCAATGGGAATGATCAGATGGTCTGCCTTTGGTCCCACTTGCCTCAGACCGATTTCTTGTACGGGATGGAGAAACTGAATGAATTTGCCCATGAATTTGCCAATCAATACGGCGTGGAGTTCATGTACTGCAAGGATACAGAGGCCATGCGTCTGTGGATCAATCCTGATGATACGATTCCCCCGGTTTTGACGGTCAATGAAATCATCGAGCCGGATGGCATCCGCTTTGTCATAGCAACAGACGGGCCTGTTTTTCAGGTTGACGAGCCATATATCGCCATAAAAACAGTCTACGAAACTTATAAACGTCTGAGCTGTACCATCACAGGTGAGAACCAGTGGGAAACCATTGAATCCATCCCGGCCCATCACCTTGCCAAAGTCTCTGTTGCCGTTTGCGACAGTGTGGGCAACCAAGCCAAAGTCCATCTGGATTATGTCCCCGACGATCTGTTCATCGATAACCAAGATCCTGCTTTCCAGGAAATTTCCGGCACCTGGACTGACCACACAAGCGGTGAATTGTGGAGCTTGTCGGCCCGGAAAGTCCAGGGTCCAGGAACCGTACAGATCACACCTAATATTGAAGAATCCCGAATGTACAGTATCTTTTTTCATGGTCCCGGCAGTACAACGGATTCGGCCCGGTGTATTGTTCAAACCGGTGGTGCCATTGATACGGTTCTTTTCATGTCCCCGCTGAAAGGTACAGATGTCTGGCAGCATGCAGGATTTTTTGAACTGGATAAAGGAACAGGCAATATCATCACCTTAGAAAACCTGTCATCGGATAAAACTTTTGGACTGGATGTGGTCAGGATAACTCCTCTGGTAGCGGATAAATTTTTCCAAACGGATTGCGAAATGCTCACCTTTGGAGAAGTGAGCGCCCAAGACACCGTAGAAAAAGTGATCACATTAAGCAATGCCGGGAAAGAGGCAATGACTGTCTTATCGGTTTCATGGGATGGAGATAAAATATCACTACCGGTGAGTTTTCCTCTCACACTGGGTCCCATGGAAAGCCGTGAAGTTCCGGTAACATTCTATACGGACGAATTTTGCAGCTATTCAGACATCATTACATTTGAAACCGATGATCCCTTGCATCCAATAGTGGACATTCCCGTGAGTGTCCACGCCATGTCCTTTTTCAAACTGGTTGATAACGAAGATCCTGCGGGATATATTGAATACGGAAACGGCTGGTTCACGAGTACAGCCACAGCTTACGGTCCGACCAGCCGGTGTGTTTTTATATCATCCAGTGGAAATGCCAGTTATAAACATGCTGATTTCACCAAAACCCTGAACATGAGCGGGACGTATGATATCCAGTATATTGTCCCCAAAACCGTCAATGCCCACAACCGGGCGGATTACATAATTATGGTTGACGGTGCCCCCCGGGATACATTTGTGATGGACCAGAACCAGGGCAGTGGAGCCTTTGTGTCAATTACGGATTATGATTTACCCAAAAATCTTCCCATTACTATCCGGGTTCAGGATAATGGTGGAAACTCCAATCCAAACAGTGTGCTCCGGGCGGATGCAGTCAAATTCCTTCTGGTGGAAGAAAAATTTGTATCCGGAACGAACGATCCGGAAATCCCCCTTGACTTCAGTCTGAATCAGAACTATCCCAATCCATTCAATCCAACAACCCATATTACCTTTGATCTGCCGGTTCGTTCACCCCTCCATCTGGCTATATACGACATAACAGGCCGAATTGTGAAAGAGTGGCAATTCAACAACCACAAAGCCGGGCGTCATGAAATAGTCTGGAACGGGACCAACCATTTGGGACAACCCATATCTACGGGTGTTTACATTCTCCGGATGAAAGCAGATGGATTTACGGATACCCGAAAGATGGTTTTGATGAAATAGAATTCATC
>JASGMP010000065.1 GCA_030156395.1 Fidelibacterota bacterium | reverse complement strand
GCGGATTTCAAAGGGTAACCTCTTTTTTGAACACGACGTAGCAGTGCTGAAATGCTGAGCGCAGCGAAGCCATTGAACGGCACGAAGTGCCGCTTGAATCCTATAACACTGCGTGCAGCGAAGTACCAATCCCCCAATCAATCCAATCATCCAATCATTCAATCGAATCAATCCCCCAATCCCTTCGTCACTGACAACTGTCGACTGCCGACTATCGACTGTCGACTGCCGACTGTCAACTGTCGACTGTCTCGTCCGGTTCGATGAAGGTACTATCCTTAAAGGTGCTGAGGACCACATGGGTTTCAGTCCCTTTGACACCCGGCCAGCACTGGATTTTGCTCAGAAGTTTTTCAAGGGAAACGGTGTTTTGGGTGCGGACTTTCAAAAGATGAGAACCTCCTCCGGTGATGGAATGACATTCCTGAATGGCCGGTTCCTGAAGGGCGTAATCAATCAAATCCTGATAATGAATCGCAACGCTTTCAATCATGATAAACGCCGTGATATCCTTGTTCAGAAGCTTCGCATCCACATGGGCATGATAACCCCGGATAATTCCCCGCTCTTTGAGTTTTATAATTCGGTCCCGAATTGCAGGGACGGTCAAATCGGTCTTTTCGGCTAACTCGTGATAGGTAATACGGCCGTTTTCCTGGAGGGCCCGTAAAAGCGTTTTGTCTATCTGATCCATCTTCCCTCCTGATTTTGTTGAAAATTATATTTATTTAGGCAAAATGCAAAATAATTTTAAGTATTTTAGGTATTATTCTGATTAATTTTATTTATTAAAGTCCTCTGCAGATGTAATACATCTTTTAAAAAGATCAAAAACCGGTGTAAAGGTAAAAATTATCCGTTGCAGTTTTTTCAGGAACTTATGTATATTTGCAGGCTTTGTTGAGATAGTGGGTTGTCGTCCAATGGCAGGACATACGGCTCTGGACCGTAGAATCGGGGTTCGAATCCCTGCAACCCAGCACGGACATGGCGCGTTCGTCTAGCGGTTAGGACGCTGGCCTCTCACGTCGGTAACACGGGTTCGAGTCCCGTACGCGCTACGCGATCAGATGCGCCCTTAGCTCAATTGGATAGAGCGTCTGGCTACGGACCAGAAGGTTGGGGGTTCGACTCCTCCAGGGCGTACAAAGAACCGGTTTAAATACCGGTTCTTTTTGTTTCCTGTCATATTTTTTGTAGCTTTACCCGAAATTCAGATAAAGGAGAAAAAATGATCCGGAAAGCTGCCTTCTTCATCCTTTTTATACCTTTGTTGCTATGGGGAAAAAATCTTCATGGAGTTTTGCCCACATCTCCCGGGGTTTCTGTATCCGGACAAACCAGCCGGATTGTGACAGAAGTTCCCGATATTGACATTATCCGGGATAATGAAGGTCGCCGTCTGGCCCGTATCCGCTTTAATACCCTTGTCCCCTCCCCTGCTGTCCGGGTCTATTACGGTATTATCATTCCCGATGACGTGTTGCAGGCACCCCGTTACCGGTGGTCAGCTACAGAAAAAAGTGATACCCTGTCCACCCGGCATACCGTATATCTGAATCTTGAGAATCTCTTTTCAAAATATGCAGATATTGACAGTGTTTTCAGAAAACATGATGGTGGTATTGTTGTCTACCGTCTGGAAATCCATCATCCCCAGGCTGCCAGCGCCCATTATTATGATAACCGGTTTCGCTTTAAAGGAAACCATCGTATTGCATGTATCTCTGAAGGCCCATTTATTGATCTGGTGAAAACGCATAGCGCTGTTTTCAGCTGGGAAACAGATAATTCGGCTATAAGTGCCGTGAGTGTTGACGGAAAACGGTACATAGTTGAAAATACCCCGTCCATTCAACATCAGGTTCAGGTTACGGGATTACACGGGACAGAGCACTATTATCATATTGAAATCACAGATGACACGATTTCATACCGGACGCCCACACGGACTTTCAGCACGCCGGACAACAACAATCATGTTCTGTTTGCCGTGATGAGTGATTCCCGGGCTGCAGCCGGCGGTGGTGCCAGTGATTACAATGCAGTGAACATTGATGCCCTATCCACCTTGTTGAATCATGCCTATTTCAGAGGGAGCGAGTTTGTGCTGTTCGGCGGGGATCTTATTGGAGGATTCTGCAGTGATCCGGAGGATTACCGGAGCCAGATGAAGTCGTGGAAACAGATCACTGCCCAAACAGGATCTATGATTCCCATTTACGAGGGGATGGGAAATCACGATGTGGCTATCGACATTTACCGAAATGAACAGGGACACTGGTATTATCTGGATAAAAAAGGAAAGGAAAATTCTCAGTCACTTTTTGCAGAAGCCTTTGTGAATCCGGAGGATGCTTATCCAGTTCCGGAACATCCTGAAGCGCCTTCATATCGGGAAAATGTCTACTTTTTTGACTGGGAAAACGTCCGGATCATCTCGGTAAACACGAATTACTGGTACAGCTCCCGTCCCGAAGAAACAGGGGGCAATCTCATTGGCTACATTATGGATAAACAGCTGGCATGGGTGGATAGTATTGTGGCCGATGCTGATAAAAACGCTTCAATAGATCATATCTTCCTGTTTGCCCACAGCCCGGCTTTCCCAACCGGGGGACATGTCAGTTCAGGCATGTGGTGGTCCGGCGGGGATTCCCTGAAAAATCGTTATTCGGATGGTTCTCCCCTTGACCGCTCTTATGTGGTAAAACGCCGGAATGAATTCTGGCATGCCATTGCTTCCTCACCCAAAACGCGGGCTATGTTTTTTGGTGACGAACACAATTATTCACGTCTTTTGGTTGATAAAGATCTCCCTGCCAATCCTGATGGTTCCCCGGAAAATTTCAAATATCCTGTGTATCAAATGATTACAGGCGGCGCCGGTGCTCCCTTTTATGCAAAAGATCCTGAAACACCCTGGCACAATGAGGTGGATACCTTCAGCGGACTCAAACATTATATTCTGGTCGAAACACATCAACACAGCGCCTGGATTTATGTATATGCAGAATCAGGACAGCTGATTGAAAAACTTCAGATTGCTGAGAATGGCAAGACAATAGAAAAGGATACGATGCGACCTGCCCCGGCACGGATCGGGCATTTCTGAGACAATTCTTTTCGGGTAAACGATGGATATAAATGACCGGGGATGATTTCCCGGTTTTTCTTATTTAATTAAAAGAATCTTTCTACTCTGGTTTACATCCCTGTGTGAAAAACGCACAATATAAACACCACTTGAAAGCCGTGATCCGTCAAACACATATTGATAGCGCCCGGCCTGTGGGAAAGTCTTGGTGTAAACCACTACTTCCCTTCCCCTTACATCATAAATCCGTATAGAGACCTCTCCCCTTTCTTTAAGTCTGAAAGGAATCACGGCCGTGGCATTAAAAGGGTTGGGATAAACAGGATCCAGTGTTGTTTTTTCAGGTATTAGCGGTTTTTGTGTGGAAACATAGTCCTTATCAATCAATTGAATTTTTGCCGCATCCGCCCTCAAACAAAACTGGGATGTAGCATTTGTCTGACTCACTGTGAAACAAACGTTTGATCCTTCAGGCAAATAGGACTCAAAAATTTTACGCCAGTCCCAATAGTCCCGGTTCTGGTTCAAACGGATACTATCCACCGTCACCCCGTCCACTTTCAGAATATAATCCGTCTCATCGCAGGCATTTTCTGTTTTAGGAATCATTTCCTCTACCGAATAAAGCCCGGAAATTCTCGGTTTGAAGAGATAATGTACAGCAGATGGACCATCAGACAGTTTCGCATAGCGACTGCTTTCTCCATAGGCCTGTGTGATGGATGTGGTCCAGGAACCTTCTTCTATATAGTTTTCATCATCCTCATTATCCACGATTAAATAGTAGTTGTGTATATGGATATCGATGGGGATCCTCATTTCATGATCACCGGGATCCCAAAGGATTCGGAGGGTATCAACCACATGGGTTTCTGATTCATGGTACCAGGCCAGGTAAATCGTATCTCTCGCATAGGGGCCCAATTCTCCGGTAATATCTTCCAGGATAAAACCATCCGTGTGTAAAAGAGAGATGTTTTTAAGAGTCACCGGTGTGATGCCACTGTTTTGCAGGGGAATATCAATCAACAAGGTATCATAGAGACTCGCATTTTCTTCCAGAATATTTGTTTTGTGGGTTTGCAGATATCCATCGGTATAACAGGCACTGAGATGAACCACATCCAGGATTAAATCCTGACGTTGGAGTGAATAATTCCGTCCGGTAAATTCCACACGGGGATGATCAGCCGGATCCAGATTGAGGGTTCCTCCAAAGATCCATTGATGGGGTTCCACACCGTGATGAAAACAGTTCATCAATATCACCGTATCTTCTGTCACGTACCGGACCGTCAGACGGTCTACCGGATTGGCTGTTTCCGGAACCTGAAAAAAAAGATTCCAGGTGTCTTTTTGCAAGCCGCTTAGATCAAAACCGGCAGTCACTGAGTCACCCGGCAATACGGGAGTTGTCCGGGCGCTTGTGCCCCAGGCCCAATTATCCGTCTGTTTCCAGTAGCCACGGAATTCGTCATATTCCGGACTTTCATCATCCAGCCACACATCATTTGGGCGGAAATGGTAGTGTTCAGTGGTCAGGTTTCCCACAGTATCCGTCACAGCGACACCCAGCCGGTACAGATCATCCGCTGGAAATCCCAGGCGTACAAACCAGGTATTTTCTCCAATCTCCATGGGCTTGGGAAGAATCAGCTCCTTTTTGACATTCTCCACGGCAACAAAGGGGTGTATCTGAAAAATAGGTTCATTCGTAGTGATGCTAAGTTGAATACCAAAGGCATCCTCTTCCATCTGCAGATCCACCTGAGGTGCAACACTATCCCGGGTTCCCAACCAGGCCTGCATGGCATCCACAGCCGTCAGGTAGTGATATTTCACATCCGGGTACTCTTCCCCCAGCTTTCGGATCACGGAATGGATACGTCCGGTTTCCGTTACGTAATCGGTTTCCGGCAAATGAGCCCAAATACACATCAGGCGGTCTTCACCGGCATTGACTTCTTCAAAAACAGGGCGCATTCGGGATTCATTAACCCACCAAAATCCTACAGACCGGGTATTCCAGCTCCGGCCGTCCCCGGGAATCTGGTAATTTTCCGGACTGGGATGATAGGGAATAAAGGTATTGGGGGCATCAACCCACACATAGACATTATTCACAGGTTCAGAATCTTTTTTCATCTCCCATGTCCAGTTTGCCGGCCAGGCATTGTGCATGGAAAAGGGTATAAAATCATCCAGATCCGCCTGCCATTCATTGTCCATATAATGCCATCCGCTCCTGAAAGAGACGGGAAAGACATCCTCATACAATAAATAATGTCCGATGGTTTCCCAGAAATCCTGCCGGCAGTTCACAAAGGACGGGGCTTGATTCCAGGCCCAAATCCCATCCCCGTTGTAATCACTCCACTCCCAGGTATGATAATGGAGGGTCAGTTCATCACCATATCGTTTGATGGCTTCACCGTGATATTTTTTCATCAGGTACAGACACATGGTGTTATTCAGGGGGAAATTGGTGTTGGTTGCATTGCGAAACATGTTTCCGCCGTGCATCCACCAGGTCTGTGGCATGATACGCCCTTGCGAATCCCTCAGGGAATCCCGAAAACCCGGATCCATAATGGCATAGGCATTCCTGGAAGGATCCGTGTACAATCCTTGCCGGTAATAATTGTGCTTCACACGGGTATTGGCACCTTCCCAAATCCCCGTATCCGAACCAATGACCAGGTATAAATTTCCGCCGGCCGTTAACAGGCTCACAAACAAAAAAATCGTGATTATAATCCAAAGAAAATTATTTTTATGGATCATCTTCACTCCGCGTATCTTGATTAAAGATAACAAAAATCTTATTAAAAATCATCCCCGACCAAAGTATTCAATCGGTTAAGCACCTCATTTTTCACGATTTCAGGGAGTTCATCGGCAATCAATCCGTAATGCTCATTGATTTGAAACCGGACTCCGGCATAAAGGTTATCTCCGTTCCCGGCGATGTAGGACCAGCGTCTGCCGAAAATTTGACACACCGCCAGGGAGATGCCATAGTTTTCATGGATATCCCGGCAGAGTTCATTGATTTTTTTTTCAGATATAGACATCCCGTTCACCGGTGGAAATCCGTTGGTAATAGTTTTCAAAATTCTCCAGGAGTTTCCCCCGTTTGAAAAAGGGAATTGACCGGATTTCCGCCAGTTCTTTTTCCAGGAGTTTTTCACCGACAGCTTTGGTTTCCGGGGAGGCGTAATCTTCCAGGTATTCCTTAAAGGTGAGGACTGCATTCAACTTGCAAAATTTTCCCTCGGTGCAGCTTTTCAACAGACCCATAATCTTGTCCCCGGTCCTGCCGCAACGGTATCCGGCCGTACAAAAACTGGTGATCATATCCATTTCCGCCAATTCACGGACCACATCGTCCAGTCGACGGGTATCGCCAAGGATAAACTGTTGGGCGTCTTCGTCCTGGTCTCCCTGCTGCACGTTGTTCAACACTTTCAGGGCTTCCGTATAACCACCAATCCCAATTTTTGTCGAAGCATCGGTCTGGGTACATCCTACTTTGATCACTTCCCTGCGAAGTTCCGCCCGTTCACGGGCTGTGATAATGAGTCCTGTATAGGGAACACTCAGCCGTAAAATTGTCACCAGTTTCTTGAAGGTGTCATCATCCACTTTCCAGGGAGAATGGGTTGTAAGCCAGGATCCGCTGGCCGGGGTCATCCGGGGAAAACTGATGGTGTGGGGACCGATACCGAACTGTTGTTCCAGATCTATGGCGTGGTAAAGGAGTCCCATAATCTCAAATTTCCAGTCATACAGCCCAAACAGTGCACCGGCAGCTACATCATCAATGCCGGCATCCATGGCACGGTGCAAAGCATACAAACGCCACCGGTAATTGGCTTTCAGCCCCGCCGGGTGTACCCTGGCATAAGTCTTTTTATGATATGTTTCCTGAAACACCTGATAGGTGCCGATGCCCGCTTTCCAGAGTTTTTTCAGATTGGCAATGCTCATGGGAGCCGCGTTAACGTTCACCCGACGGATTTCACCATAACCACTCCGGGCAGGGACCTTTACTTGATAGATATTTTTAATGGCATCGGACATATAATCCGCATCGGACAGGGGATGTTCACCAAAGACCACAATCATCCGCTTGTGTCCTTCAGAAACAACCGCCCGGGTTTCATCCTGAACCTCATCCATGTTCAAAATCCGGCGCTTTTCCCGGGTATTATCCGTTCTGAATCCGCAATATACACAGCTGTTCACACACAAATTGCTGCAGTACAGTGGGGCAAAAAAAACAATCCGGTTGTCGTATACTTTCCGTTTGACTTCCAGTCCGGTGGCATACATCTCTTCCCACAGGTCAGGATCTTTTACATGAATCAGTGCCGCCGTTTCTTCAGGATCCAGACGCTCAATGGCCAGTGATTTCTGCAGGATTTCCCGGATTTTAGCCGGATCAGGATTGTGCCCCTCTTCCAGATTTTTCAGAATTTTTCCTTCATCAATAAAATCTTTCCCATTGATCAGGTATTTGTCAATTTCTTCCTGTTTGATGACCTGGTCTATCCAGGCAGCAGTGGATTGTACGGCCATAGCGACTCCTATATTTTTAAGGTGGATACTTTTACATTGACAGATTCCATCTGTCCCAAACGCCCGGACAAGGCCCCTACTTCATCCCCCGTCATCTTTAAAATCAAAAAAATAATGGCGGCGTTTTCATTCTCCACGGGATATCCTACCCGGAGGAGAATGGCATCGGCAAAATCATGCAATAATTCTCCCACCTGCCGGTATACTTTGTCACGGTCATAAACGGTAATGCTTAATGTGTGATATCTCAGTTGCGTGTCCATTGGCGGCTCCTGTCGTTATTCCATCAGAAGACGGGATACCGCACCCCTGGCGCGACAGACCCGATCCCCTGACGGCAGATGAACTCCCCCATCTCAGGATGGCAACTCAATATAAATAAAGACCCGGATGAAAGTCAACAGAATATCGTGAAATATTTCTTTATTTAATCTGTGTCCTCTTTTCTACACAAATACGCAAATTCGCAGTAGGTGCACGCTTTTTTGAAACGGTCCTTGCCGGTGTGCGGGAACGTCCCCTTTTTCAGATGGTCTGCCGCTTCCTGAAACCAGCCGATAATTTTTTCCAGGCTCAACGTATCTTCTTGAACTCCTTTTCTCTCTTCAATCCGGTAAGGTTTTGAAGCTTGCACAAACAATCCTTTATCGCCTGTATCCCCGATTTCCTTGGACATTTCGTAGGGTTTGTGATTTTTGGGGATACTCTCGTAAACAAAAACGGTCTGGTATCCGGGAAACGCTTCTTTCACTTTCAGATAATAAACCAGAGGTTGAATATTAAATCCGTCTGCTACATCCTTTACCGAATAGGATGACCCGGTTTTATAGTCTGATATAAGGATCTGCTTTTTTTCATGATCCACAAAGACTTTATCAATGGTCCCTTTAAGTATCAAATCTTCAAAGGCTTTATGTTTCAACGCAGGCCAGATCCGGAGATCTTCGGAAGATTCAGGATTATCAAATTTTTGTTCAAAAAAGTTGTCCAGCCGATTAAAGGTATGGAGAATCTCCAGGTTTTTTCTCACAAGATCGGCCATTTTTCCTTTTGGAGGATTCTCATCAAGGCCCCGGGTGAGAAAACGAAACCGTTGTTTGGCCCAAATATCTGTTTCCGGATCGTGATCCCGTTTTTTCAGTTCTTCATCCACCACCTGTTTCATGAGTGAGATCGCTTCTTTTTCCGGGCGTGTAAATCCCCCTTCTTCCCCGAAGCGATAGAGGATGGCATGGACAAATCCGCCTAATTCCTTGTTTTCTTTTCCCTGTTTGTCTGCATCAGTTTGCCGGAGATTGAGGATTTCACTGAACCAGTACCGCATGGGACACACAACCAGATGTTCCACTTGGGTAGCAGATGTTTTGTGGGGCAATTTCACCGGTCTGGCCAGTCCATGATAGAGGCCCGACATTCCATCTGATTTCCTCTCCGGGTCAGCTTGCCTTTTCATCCATTCATTATGGCGCCGGATGGCAGGCAAATCGGGAGCAGGGTCTATCATGGCTGAGGAAAAGTTGTGATATAATGAGCGCCGGCCAGGTTTTATTGTGTGGATTTCAGGGGGTGGTATCTGTTCAAAGGCTTCCAGAAGAGCGGAAGGTTCAGTCGCCGAACTGTTGGAAAGTGATTTGGAAGCCATAAACCGGACCTCTTTCAGCCGGCACCAATGGTTGAGCATACGCCGGTTCAGATACCAGGGATTGTAAGGAGGTTCGCTGAAAAAGGGATTCCGGAGCATCCGGACCGGAAAATCGGTCTGGTTCAGCCCCAAAAGCCACAGGCAATCGGGTTCCAGATTCATAGTGTCCAAAAACCCCGTGACGGGAATACCCTGCTGCCGGTCTCTCCGGGGAATTTCCTCCTGGTTGATCCATTCCCTGAGGAGGATGAGTCCCTCCTGCTTCATCTCTCCCTCATCGACTCCCACCATCTGCAACGACGGGATGGTCTTTCGGATCAGCCCGGTTAGTGTTTCCCGGACCTTTTGATCCAGATCCATACCATCATTGGATGCCAGGTTTTCCGGTATTTTATCCATTGTCTGTTTCAGATAATCCAGGCAGCGGGATATGCTTTTCAAAGAGGCTATGTTCTCCAGAAGACGAACCACAACCCGGTCGTAGATATCACGGCAGGACTCGTGTTCTGGTTTCCCCTTTTTATCCAGAAACAACCTGATAGCATCCGGTGATTCCAGGGCATTCTGCCGGATATACAGATCCAGTTTGTAAAGAGACTGGGATGGCTGAACGATGGGATCCAGGAGGACAGGAGCAATCATCACCCAATCTGCCTGGTGAATATTTTCTATCAGAGTTATAAGATTCAAAAAATAGTGTCCCAAAGGAGTTTGTTTCAGGGGGATACGTGTGGAAAAGGAGACGGGAATGTGATATTCGTCGGCAATGCGGCGGATCAGGGGTTCATATTCGGATGGGTTGGACACAGCAATATGGCAGGAATGAAGATCGGCAGGTTGACGGGTAATGATTTCCCGGAAGACAGTCCGGACTTCATCTTCAGAGCGGTTGCAGACGACTACCTGATGATCCCGGCATTCAAAATCATCCAATTTTTTCCATGCATAAACATCGGGAATATGGTTGGAACCGGGCATTCTGAACCGGTGGGCATCCCGGGCGATAGATGACATCAGTTGATGACGCAAAGGCGATGGCTGATACCATCCTGTAAGGTATACATCCATGCCTTTAAAAGGATGGTTCTCTTTCAAATGATGCAGGATATCCCCGTCTGTTGTCAAACTCCGCTCCCGGATAGCCCGAAAAGCCGATTCAATCAGGGATTCACTTATGGT
>JASGMP010000064.1 GCA_030156395.1 Fidelibacterota bacterium | reverse complement strand
TCATCACCTGGAAGTTAGAAGCTGGAAGATGTAGGGACAGGCTGCGGCCTGTCTGAATTTGGCGTCGCTTCGCTCCTGGTGTGTCAATCAAATCAATCAAACCAATCTATTCAATCGCATCAATCCACTGCCGACTGTCCACTGCTGACTGTTGACTGCCGACTAAACATTCCCATTCACTTCCGGTTTGTTTCTCATGGGGGATTTGATAAATTTTAAATATGAAACATTCCATGTCAAGGAAGTTCCCCGATTCCTTTACTCTCCCGGCTATTTTGCAAAAGGATCTGGACAGGCTTGAAACCCTGATTCGGGAGCGGGGACGCTCTGCTTATCCTCTTATGAATTCCATGATTGCAAGTTTGATTCAAAACGGGGGGAAGCGGATACGTCCTCTGGTGCTGATGGCTGTTTTCCGTGGAATGGAAGGGTCTGAAGATGTAGCCCCGGAAGCCTACAAGGCCGGAACTTCCCTGGAACTTATTCACACGGCAACACTGATTCATGATGACCTGATTGACCAATCCCTGGTACGCCGGGGAGCACCTACCATATTCGCATCTCATGGCATCCCTTCTGCTGTTCTGGCCGGTGATTACCTTTTTGTAGAAGCCTACGCCCTTACATCGGGGCTGCCGGAAAGGTTGATCCAAAAAAGTGTGTCAGATTTACGTAAAATGGCGGAAGGTCAATTGCTGGAAGAAAAAACACCTCCTAAAACCCTTAATTTTCAAACGTACCTGGAAATCATTCAATCCAAAACCGCCGTGATGTTTCGCAGTGCCTGTATATCCGGAGCCATGTTGGCAGGTGCAACAGAAGAGGATCAGTATTGTTTAGGTGAAGCGGGACTTATGCTGGGTGTTGCTTTTCAGTTTATAGACGATATTTTGGATGTGACGGGAGATGAAGAGATTACCGGCAAACCGGTGGGAACAGACTTTTTGTCCGGGAAAAAGACTCTGCCCTACTTATTGTATGAAGAACAGGTCGGTGTACTTCCCCGGGAACGAACGCCGGATACCTTTAAAAGCGTTTACAATGGTTTGCGATCCGATGCTGTCATTTCCAGGGCAAAAAAAATGGCCCGGGAGAAAACCGTCCGGGCCAAAGAAGGGTTTGGTGTTTTAGTGAATCCTCAAATCCGGTCCTTTATTCTGGACATGTGCGACCGGATGCTAAACCGGATTTTATAATCCGGCGGTGATCATCCGGTACCGGTTTTCATTTTTTACATAGTGCTCATTTGTCTTTAATTCTTTTGAGATAAATTCACTCAGATGATTCAAACGGTTTTTGAAACTATAGGGAAACCAGTGGCGGATATCATCGGGGTCGGGGTTCCTGGGAATTTTAGTTTCCAGTTTCCGCATGAGGGAGAGCATACCATCCGGTTCATAACCTGCCCGATAGGCATAGATAGCTCCTTGTACATCGGCTTCAGCTTCATACTCTTCTTTACGACCTTTAATGGCTCTTTCATACATTTCATCAGCCAGGGCATCCATCTCCTTCGTGTCTGTGCCAAAGGCTTCATCCAGCTCACCGAAGGCATCTTCCGCCCGGAACTTCACCTTCCGTTTATCCATTTCAGCCTCTCCATGTCCCAGGGTCACGTGGGCAATTTCGTGCCCGATCAGACATGCCAGTTCATGTTCACTGCTAATCTGTTTCAGCATTCCTTTTGAAATCACAATCACTCCGATAGGCAGGGCATTGGCATAGATGTCATCTGTATCAACCACATGTACCGTTATGGGCAGGTCATAGAATTCCGTATTCTCGGCAATCAGCTGAGCAATTTGATTCACATAAGCTGTCAGGCGCGTATCCCTGACAAGTCCCGGCGCCGTTAACCGGCCGGCCGTATAAGCACTCACAGCAAAGAGTGCCTCATCCATGACGAAGCCTTTGTTCTGTTTTAAGCGGTACTGGCGCCGAAAACGGTTTGGAGACCATCGTGTGTGATAGGTGTTCTCGCGAAATGTCAGGTAATCCTGTGGGTTGAATGTCCGCCGGATGGGCTGATCCATAACGGATTTATTCAGAACGCCCTCCCGTTCAAACTGATTTTCAAAAAAACCTTTGACGGCAGCATTCACCATGGTTTTAGAGGCTTTCCGGTCTGTCCAGTCATTTGCCATTACCCCGTAATCAATGGATGCAGCCCCGCTTTCAAATACCATGGCCGAAACCCAACCGGTTTTCTGATCTGATGTACTTACCTGTATCCATTGCTCACCCCTTTCACGGATAGATACATCGTCGCCTCTGTTTAATATTTTTACAACGGGGAAAAAGGCGCCGGCACCTTCCCGGAGAGATACATTGCTTCGCTGAATGGTTTCAGCGGACAATCCGGAAAGACATCCCCATGCTAAGATCAAAACAAGATTCTTTTTCATAATCCCCTCTACTTTGTTTTAAACGTAAACACACCGAACTCATCCACCAGATCCGGATTTTTCTTCAAAAGCATGCACCGGTCTACAAAGGCTGCCGAGGGTTTATCTTCAGGATTTAGACGGAGAATTTCATGAAAAACAGACATCGCTTTTCTCCAATCCCGTTTCCGGTACCACTGCATCGCATCAGCAAACATGCTTTCAATCTCAAGCTCCGCTGGTGAAAGGTTACCTTTCCGCCCTACCAGTGTAAAGACCCGGATAGGCAGGTTTTTCCCTTTGACCCGGATATAGTCCAGTTCTCTAAAAATATAATCATCTTTTACGTATTCCCATGTGAACTCGCTCATAATGTTGGTGGTCCCATAGGATTTATTGACCCCTTCCAGTCGGGCAGACAAATTTACCGTATCTCCTACGGCCGTATAATCCATCCGCCGGGCACTGCCAAGGTTCCCAACCACCATGGGGCCGCTGCTGATGCCGATCCGGGTTAGAATGTGTCCGGAAGGCAATGGAATTAAGTTATTGACTTTCTTTTCCCGAAATTTCAAAATCACCTCACAGGCAGCTTTGGCATGATCGGAACGAGGAATGGGCGCACCGAAAATGGCCATAATCCCATCCCCGGTGTATTTATCCAAGAGCCCTCCAAAATCCAAAACAATGGAAGAGATGGTTTCAAAATAGCTGTTCAACACCCGGATCACATCTTTGGGGGATTTTTGTTCCGAATAGGTGGTAAAACCCTGCAGATCGGTAAAAAGAACTGTTCCGGTGACTTCCGATCCTTCCAGATCGACCCGTTCAGGATTTTCCATTAAATGGTTGATGACATCCGAGCTAAGATAGCGGGAAAAGAGGGAGCGGATTTGCCGTTTTGCCCGGCCTTCCGTAAGGGTCCGGTACATGGCCGATGATCCGGTTGTCAGTAAAATCCCCAGGACTGGAAAGAGAAGATCCATGTCGGTGTGCAGATACCTGAAGCATCCCAGAGAAATCAGGACAAAGAAGAAGGCACCGGCTATAGCCAGAAGTACCGATATCCCGAATTTTCGGTTGAGGATGATAAAGGCAAGAAAGAGAAGAAAACAAAGGGTCAGGATCTGCACCCACAAATCCGGAAAAGAGTTCAGCACATCTCCTTCTGTTAGGTTTTGCCAGATCGTTACATGAATTTCACCACCGGGATAGGGTTGAATGGATGTAAAGGGTGTGGGTTTTAAATCCAGCAATCCCCCTGCAGAGGCACAAATCATAATCTTTTTATTGGTATAGTCCCTGGGAGGAATAATGGGCTCCACTCCCGATTGTGCACGGATTGCAGAAAGAAACACGGCATGGAAAGAGTCGTAGCGGTAAACCCCTGATTCACCACCGGGACCATACCAGTAGATTGGAAAATCACCCTGTACTGAAAGGGGAATGGTTGTTTTCTCCGTGATTAAACGTTTTTTTCCCGCATCGTAGGACAGGATCGAATCTCCTGAGGATTCCAGGTAAGCCGCCAGTCCCAGCTGAGGATATATTTTTTTACCCACGCGAACCAAAAGAGGCAAACGTCGGCAAATCCCATCTGAATCCGTGATAAAATGAGTTGTGCCAATGCGTTCGAGTCCCTTGGCCAAAACAGGGATCGGAAAACGAATCCCGCCATACGTTGGAAGGTGCAGGTTTTCGGATCCGGTAAACACTAGGGGGCCGGTCCCTTCAAAGGTCCCCCGTCGATAGAGAGAATCGGTCAACATGGCTCCCATGACCACATGGGGAAAGGCAGCGATGGCTTCTCCAAAATCCCGGTCTGACGCTTCGGCGGAGAGTTCAATCCGCTGTTGGTCCGGCTCAGAAAAATGCATATCGAAGACTACCGTTTGGGCACCGGCATCCCGAAGATAATTTAATACTATCCCGTAAAACTGCCGGGGCCAGGGCCAGGTGATATTATAACGGTCTGCAAAATAACGGATGGAAGCATCGTCGATGGCAATCATCAGAAAAGAGGTATCCGGTGACTCTTTTTCAGACAAAAGATGCCATTTATAATCTGTGACGGCATACCGCATGTCCCTGTAAATATTTGTAAGACTAAAAAGAGCCATAAGGATAAAAACGGTCAGGACAATGGCAAGGGTGAACCAAAGTGTTTTTTTATTCTGATTGTTCATAACTGGGCTGCCCTTTCTCCATGGGTATATCCCGGTGGAAGATTTTATAATGGAGGTATGGCGCCCAAATCAATGTAAAAGAGTGACGCCAATATCATCACATTCCCCGTTTGGGTGTTCACATGATTTTTCACTGTGATTATCTGCTTCAACGTGTTTAAATATAAAGAAGTTGATTTCTTCAAAAAAGGGTGGACTTATAATCGTTTTCCCGTTTTGGCATCAAAGAGGTGAGCTTTGGACATATCCGGATAGAGATTAATGTGACTCAGTTCTTCCGTAAGGGGATCGAAGGCTCCGGTAATACAGTGCAGGCGGGTTTCATTCCGGGTCAGATACAGGATAGTTTCATTTCCCAGGGGCTCCACCAAATCCAGCCGGGTTTGAATAGGTACCGCCGATTTATTCGGTGGTGTGATATACAGATGTTCAGGACGGATACCGATGATGACGGCTTTTTGTGATTCATTTTTCAATGCTTCACTGCAGGATTCGGGAAAATCAAAGGCCAGATTCATATCTTTGGAGTAAAGCGTTTTTTCTTCGGTGATTACAGCCGGAATGAAATTCATGGAGGGACTCCCAATAAAGCCGGCGACAAAGAGATCAGCCGGTTTTTGATAGATTTCCATAGGTGTATCAAGCTGGTGGATAATCCCATCCTTCATGATGGCAATCCGGTCTCCCATGGTCATGGCTTCAACCTGATCATGGGTTACATAGACCATGGTGATTTTCAGCTGCCGGTGGAGTTTCTTGATTTCAGCCCGCATCTGGACCCGTAATTTGGCATCCAGGTTGGATAATGGTTCGTCAAAGAGAAACACCTTGGGTTTTCGCACAATCGCCCGTCCCAGGGCCACCCTCTGACGCTGTCCACCGGACAATTGTTTGGGTTTTCTTTTCAGGAGTGAATGAATTTCAAGGATATCCGCAGCTTCCTGCACCCGTTGTTCGATTTCTTCTTTTGGATATTTCCTCAGTTTCAGTCCAAACGCAATATTATCATGGACCGTCATGTGGGGATAGAGGGCATAATTCTGAAAAACCATGGAAATGTCCCGGTCTTTTGGCGGGATATGATTCACGCAGGTTTCTCCAATAAAAATATCCCCTGCCGTTGCCGATTCCAGGCCGGCAATCAGCCGGAGTGTCGTACTTTTGCCGCATCCGGACGGCCCGACCAAAACAAGAAATTCCCCGTCATGGATCGTCAGGTTTAAATTATCGATGACTTTCTGGCGTTCATCAAATGTTTTGTCGATATTTTTCAGTACAATCTGAGCCATGGCAAACCCTTTGTTTATTTCGGTTTAACACGTTTTTCAAAAAAAGACCGGTCCAGATGGGTCATCCGGCAGGCCAAATCCAATTCACCGGACGCGACAATGAGCCGGCCTTCATCTTTTTCTACGCCGGTTGTAAACACGACATCGTTCAGATAAATCCAATCGGAAAGGAAAGCCGTTAAAGAGGGATCAGTTTCCAAAACCGGCGATGTATCGTTTAATGTGATAATCTTTTCCGGATGATACCGGTCCAGGATAGCATAGAAGGTACGGTATTTCCCCACGGTCCCGTGTTTTTCCACTCCGTGGAACAGGCATAGCCAGCCCTGATCTGTTGCCAGTGGCGGAGCCCCTGCCCCCAGCTTGTACGAGATCAGGGTATCGCTCCTTGCCGGCATAAAGACATTTTCCACCGGTTTCCAATGATAGAGGTCCGGCGATTCAGACAAATTGATGGAGGGGCCGGGAAGAATATTTCCCTTCGAACCGGTCGTAAAATACAATTCCCCTAAAGGACGGGTCAGCGCATAATAGGTGCCGTTGATTTTCTGGGGAAAGAGGACCATATCCTTATTCTGATGGTCCATGATGATACCCTTCAGGGTGTAATTCAAACCGTCATGTGAGTGGTACAGGGTGGTCGAATGACGCTCAGAACTCACGGAACAGGTAGTCATATAGTAATCCGTCCCGATTTTTGTAATCCGTGGATCTTCAATGCCATATTCCTGATAACTTGCAGCCGGTTCAATGATCTTGTCATAGTGAATTTTCTGGACTGTCAATCCGTCCGGGCTCAGTTCAACGGGAAGAAGCCATGAAAAAGAGGTCAGGCCAAAGACACGGATGTGTTCATATTCCAGAAACCGGAATTTCCGGGGGTCGCTGGTATCCAGTTGATACGTCGGGTGTTCTTCGACGATATAGTGATCCGGTGCTGACCACCGGATAAAACGAAAACGCCCCTCTTTAATGGGCTCCCGAATGGCTTCGGCCACCCGTACCATAAGGAGAAGATTCCCGTTGGGAAGTCGGGTCATCCCCGGATTGAAGGCTCCCAAAATAAAGGTTTCAAGTCCCGTTTTTACATGGATCGGACACAGGTTCAGGTCAATATCCATAGGTGATAACACAATTTTATCTGTTAAAATATGTCCGCGCTTCATCGTATCCCTGCCTTCTTTTTCATCTTGTTTATCATCTGCACACAATTTAAGCCGTTTTCAACATTTTACCCCAGGGATAATATAATGCTTGACAAGGAAAATATGATAAAATAAATTAAAACGTTTCGATTAAAATAATGAGAAAGCCATGGCGACAACCATTAAAGACATTGCCAGAAAAGCCGGTGTATCCATTTCCACCGTCTCACTGGTCCTGAACCACAAGGGATATGTGGCGGATGAAACCCGGGAAAAGATTTTATCCATCATTAAAGAAATGGACTACAAGCCCCTCCATTCTGCCCGGAAACTGGCTACCCAGAAAACGGGGAACATGGGATACATTCTTTGGGAAGGCCATTTTTCCGAGGTGGAAATGTTCTACAGTCAAGTTTTTCTGGGCATGGAGTATGCCGCCCGGAAAAATGATTACTACATCCTTTTAACCACCGTCAACGACCATTTTGATCCCCGGCAGGACCTCCCCCGCTTTTTAAAGTATAACGATGTGGACGGCGTGGCATTAGCAGGACGGGTCCCCCTTGATCTGATTCACTACCTGGATAAACACGCCATCCCCTTTGTCCTCGTGGATTATGAAGTCCCAGGGAAAAATTATAATACCATTAAAATAGACAATTACAACGGGGCATTCCGGGCTGTGGAATTTTTGATTGAACAAGGCCGGAGACATATCTCCTTTGTGGGGGGAACCTTTATCCATCCCTCCATTAAGGAACGGTACCGGGGGTACAAGGACGCCCTGGAAAAACACGGCTTGTTGAACAATTCCTACCTAGAGGCCTACAGCTATTGTGAGAATGTGGAAACATCCCGTGCTATCGGGGAAAAAGGCATTAAAAAACTCCTGAAATCCCGGCCGGAAATCGACGGCGTATTCTGTTGTAACGATACCACCGCCCTGGGGGTCCTCTCCGGAATCCAGTCCATGGGTAAAACCATCCCCGAAGATGTGGCCGTCATCGGTTTTGATGACATACCCCCCGCCGAATTCAGTTCTCCAAAACTCAGCACCGTAAGTGTCCCCAAACTGGATATCGGAAAAGAAGCCTATAAATTACTTTACGAGCAAATATATAATCCCAATATCATGCCCCAGACCAGGATTATTTCCGTTGATCTGGTCATCCGGGAAAGCAGTCAAACAAAAAATAAACCGTGAGAGGATCCCGTCCTTGGCCAAACCGCTTTTCAAAACAAAAGAAAACATCTTACCCTTTTTACTGGGTGTGAATTACTGGCCTGCTGATTCGGCGATTCACATGTGGAACTGGTGGAATCCGAAAACAGTGGAAAAAGATATCGTTCAGATGAAAAAACTGGGGATGAACTGCTTTCGTCCTTTTTTAATGATGCCGGATTTTACAGACGAAAAAGGAGCTGTTGTTCCCCTTATGGTGGAACGGCTCCAACATTTTCTAAGCCTTTGTGATGATCATGAAATATCCTGCATGCCCTCCTTTATTGTCGGTCACATGTCCGGCGAAAACTGGGACGTCCCCTGGCGTCAGGGTAAAAATTTCATCCGTGACCCGGAAGTATACAAGATCACGGAAAACTATATCTGTACCTTAGTCCGTGAATGCCAGTCCCATTCATCGATTTGCGCATGGCTGCTGTCCAACGAACTGCCCAATTATGCTGAAGAAACAGATCCAAGAGCCGTCGCGATCTGGGCTCAAAAAATCATTGGAGCCATCAAAAAAACGGATCCCCACCGGCCTGTGAGTATTGGAGACGGTGCCTGGAGTCCGGAAATCCTCGGTGAAGAAACCGCTTATCACCTTCGAAAACTCAATCGTTATCAGGATTTTACCGGATTACATTACTATCCCCGAGGGATGAGTCCCTGGCATCATACATTTACAACCGCTTTCCGTCTTGCCATGGCCAAAGCCTGGGGAAAACCGGTCATCGTCGAGGAGTTCGGTACATCCACAACCCTCTGTTCAGAGGAAAATCAGGCGGCTTACTACCGCTCCGTTTTTTACAGTGCTCTGATCAATGATGCCAGGGGTGTCCTCAGCTGGTGCCTGAATGATTTTGATTTTACGGATGAACGCCCGTACTCCCATCATCCCTTGGAAGAACATTTTGGCATCATCCGCAAAGATACATCCTTGAAACCGGCAGCCCGGGAGTTTCCGGCCTTTGCAAAAGTACTATCAGATCTTGCCCCTTACCAAAAAATATCCGGTCAAAAGCCTGTGGGACTCTTTATCCCCTCCAATTACTATTATCGTTATCCTTTTCAGTTTCAACCAGAATTTAAGCATTGGTATGATCTCTATCTGGAAACCTTCTCGCTCCTGAAACGGGCAAATCTGGATGTCCATATGGTCGTGGAACCGGCGCAGGAATTGGAAAATGAGGGAAAATATTCACATACGCTCTTTCTCGAGCCTGAAGAAATTCCGCTCCTCATCATCCCCCGCATGAAACATATGACCAAACAGACACGCCAGGCCCTGGACACATATCTACAAAAAGGGGGAGCCCTGTATTTCAGTTTTGCCAACGACAGCTGGGTTCCGGACTGGCACACTCTGGCCGGAATTAAAACAGACTGCAAATTCGGCGTTCCGGATTTCTATCCCCAGGAGACACTCCAGGTCACCTTTTCTAAAGCCTGGGGTGTTTTTCATGCGAACGATATGATCAATATTCCCCTGAAACATACAGAACCGGAATTCAGCGTCTGCCCGGTTTTAAACCATGAGGGGATTTCCATAGCAGAAGACGCCCTTCGTTCTCCTTTTCTTCTCAGGCATTCCGTCGGGAATGGGACTGTCTGGTTTAGTCCCTTTCCCCTCGAAATGCTTGCCCTGGAAAGCCAGCAGGATGATTGGAAATATCACCTGTGCAATATCTACCGGTCCATCTATGAATCCGTGGCTCCCCCGACACTATTCACGTTGCAGGGAGACGGCCTGGAAGCAGGATTCTGGAAAAAAGGATCCCGGTATCTCATCATCATTTTCAATCATGACTGGAAAACGGTCCATGGACATCTTACCGTCAATTTCCCCCAATGGAAACTGGATGCGTCATCTCTTCCCTGCCAAAAGGAGGTTCCTGACAAGATTTCCTTTTCACTGCAGAGAAAAGGGGTGTGTATCCTGAAAATTTCCGAGAATTAAAAATATGTACTGATTGTCAACTAGAAACAAGGAGGAATGATGAAAAAGGGGACACTGTTACTACTTGCGATTTCCCTGATCTTTTGCGGCGTGGCATACGGGCAAAATATCATTGGAAATCCGGGGTTTGAAGATCTTTCCCCGTCGTTCTGGAATCCGCTCAACGGGACTTTCGGAACGGAACTGGGTGTGGGAACTGACACCACATCCAATGTACTCAATGGATTCCGGTCTTTCATGATCACAAAATCCGGCACATCGGCAGACATCATCGGGTGGAAATCCTGGGATAATGCCAATCTCTACTGGAACAATGCCGGA